>CABSMC010000015.1 GCA_902478715.1 uncultured Adlercreutzia sp. | reverse complement strand
CCCGCCATATTTTGCTCCATGGGGGATGAGCTTTCAGCTTGCGGTACGCCTTGGAGCTTGCGGCACGCCTCGGGGCTTGCTGCACGTCTCGGGGCTTGCGGCCCTTATCTCTCGATGGCGCGGTTGATGAGGGCGCGCAGCTCGTCGATGCCGTCGCCCTTCTCCGACGACGTCACCACCATGGGCACGCCACCCGGCAGCTTGAGCGCCTTCTTGATGGCGGCGCGCTGCTTCATCTGCTGCTGCTTCGACAGCTTATCCGCTTTGGTCAGCGCGATGGCGAAGGGCAGCTCGGCGTCCATGAGAAACTGAACCATGTTGCGGTCGAGCGCCGAGGGCTCGTGGCGGATGTCGATGAGCGACACCACGAGTGCGAAGTCACGATCTTGATTGTAGTAGCCCTCGATGAGCTCACTCCATCGGCCCTTTTCTGCTTTCGACACTTTCGCGTACCCGTAGCCAGGCAGATCCACGAGATCGTGGCCGTCCACATCGTAGAAGTTGATGGTGGCCGTCTTGCCCGGCGTGGACGACACTTTCGCCAGGCCCTTGCGGTACATGAGCTTGTTGAGCAACGACGACTTACCCACGTTCGAGCGTCCCGCAAAGGAAACCTCGGGACCCGTGGATGCTGGCAGTTGCTCCGAGGTGCCGTAAGCGGCTTTAAACGATGCGTTGTGGAAGTTCATGGGTGCTCCTTCGCGGAGGGGATCGCGGTATTTCGCTATCATGGTACTTGAATTGGACGGTCGAAGGGCGAAGGGGTGCGGAAATGACGGCAAATCATAGGAAAGATGCGCTGGAAGTGGCGCACATCACGGGCGTGCAGGGCATTCGCGCCGCCATGGCGCGCTTGGCCGATGAGGAGGCCGACGTACCCCTGCCGGGGGCCGTGCCCGAGGAGGTGCCGCTGGGGCGCCGCACCTGTGCCGTGTGCGCTGCCGACAACGACGGTTCCCGGGAGACCTGCTGGAACTGCGGCGCTTCTCTGCGCCGGGTGCGCTAGGGGCGGAACGTATAGCCGCCGTCTGTCCCGTGAGGGGCGCGGTCGAGCGCTGGCGCCCCTTTTCCAAGAGCGCATCATGGCTATAATGGGGAAATCAACTCGCGGCCGCGGGGAATGCGCGCGGTCGAAAGCCACGTTTTCGAGGGAGTGCCATGAAAGCCTACAACCCCCATGAGATCGAGCCCCGTTTGCAGTTGGCCTGGGAAGAGGCCGGGCTGTACACGGTGCCGGAGAATTCCGATGCGCCCAAGAAGTATGTCCTGGAGATGTTCCCGTATCCCTCCGGCGACATGCACATGGGGCATGCGAGCAACTACACCTATGGCGACGTGGCGGCCCGCTACTCCAAGATGCAGGGCTTCGACGTGCTGCATCCCATGGGCTGGGACGCTTTCGGCCTGCCCGCGGAGAACGCCGCCATCAAGCACCACAGCCATCCGGCCATCTGGACCTACGAGAACATCGAGACCCAGAAGAAGAGCTTCTCCCGCATGGGCTTTTCCTACGACTGGGATCGCAAGGTGGTGGCGTGCGATCCGGAGTACTACCGCTGGGGCCAGTGGATCTTTCTGAAGTTCTGGGAGCGCGGTCTCGTGGAACGTCGCAACTCGCCGGTGAACTGGTGTCCGAGCTGCGGCACCGTGCTCGCCAACGAGCAGGTCATCGAGGGTCGCTGCTGGCGATGCGACTCCGAGGTGGAGAAGCGCGACCTCACCCAGTGGTACTACAAGATCACCGACTACGCCCAGGAGCTGCTGGACGACCTGGATCAGCTGGAAGGCTGGCCCGAGCGCGTGAAGCAGCAGCAGGCCAACTGGATCGGCCGCTCCGAGGGCGCCAACGTGGACTTCATCCTGTGCGACCGCGACGGCAACGCGCCGGCCGAGCCCACGGAAGACGATATTATCACCGTGTTCACTACCCGTGCCGACACGCTGTTCGGCTGCAGCTTCTTCTTGCTGGCGCCGGAAAGCAAGCTGCTCCGCGGCCTCGTGGAAGGCACCGAATACGAGGCGCCGGTCATGGAGCTGGTTGAGGCGGCCAAGAAGGTGACCGCCGTCCAACGCGCCCAGGGCGACCATGAGAAGCACGGCGCGTTCACCGGTCGCTACGTGGTGAACCCCATCAATGGCGAGAAGGTGCCCGTGTGGGTGGGCGACTACATCGTGGCCGACTACGGCACCGGCGCCGTCATGGCCGTGCCCTGCGGCGACCAGCGAGATTTCGAGTTCGCCCGCAAGTACGATCTGCCCATCATCCCCATCATCCTGGGTGAGGACGATCCGCTGTACCCGCAACTCAAGGACGAGCAGGGCCGCGTGGTGACCACGGTGGACTGGCCGGAGGCCTACGCCGCCGAGGGCGTTCTCGTGCAATCCGGTCCCTACACGGGCATGACCGGCGGTAAGCACTCCGAGGGCGAAGCAGCCATCGTGGCCGCGCTGGAAGAGATGGGTCGCGGCAAGCGCACCGTGGAGTTTCGCCTGCGCGACTGGCTTATCAGCCGCCAGCGCTACTGGGGCAACCCCATCCCCGCTATCCACTGCGAGAAGTGCGGCGTGGTGCCCGTGCCCGAGGAAGATCTGCCCGTGCGCCTGCCCGAGGACATCGACCTGGCTGCCGGCGAGACGCTGGCCACCCATGCCGGGTTCGTGAACACCACTTGCCCCGTATGCGGCGCCCCGGCCAAGCGCGAGACCGACACCATGGACACCTTCACGTGCTCCAGCTGGTACTACATGCGCTACACCGACCCGCACAACGTGCACGCCCCCTTCGATCCGGAAAAGACCAACGCCTGGATGCCCGTCGATCAGTACATCGGCGGCATCGAGCACGCCATCCTGCACCTGCTTTACAGCCGTTTCTTTACCAAGGTGCTGCGCGACTGCGGCCTGCTCGACTTCGACGAGCCCTTCACGAACCTTTTGTGCCAGGGCATGGTACTCGATGCCCACGGCGATGTGATGAGCAAGTCGAAGGGCAACGTGGTCTCGCCGGAGGAGATGATCGCCGAATACGGCGCCGACGCCGTGCGCGCCTACATCTTGTTCTTGGGGCCGCCCGAGAAGGAGAAGCTGTGGAACGAGGACGGCCTGCCGGGCATGTACAAGTTCCTGAACCGTCTGTGGCGCCAGGTGCACGACTTGTGCGGCAAGGCCGGCGACGAGACGCTGTTCGCGCAGAAGCCGGCTGACGAGGCGGCCGTGGCCGCGGCGAAGAAGCTCGTCCGCGAGCGCCATCGCGTGGTGGAGAAGGTGTCGGCCGACATCGAGCGCAACAACTTCAACACCGCCATCGCCGCCATCATGGAGCTGTCGAACGCCGCTGGCGAGTACCTGCGCGCGTTCAGCCCCGCCGACCGTGCCGCCTGCGAGGACCATCGCGCGCTCGACGCGGAAGTGGCCGAGGTGCTGGTGAAGCTCGTGGCGCCGTTCACGCCCCATCTGGCCGACGAGCTGTGGCGCGAGGCGCTGGGCCGCGAGGGTTTCGTCTACGACCAGCCGTGGCCGGAATACGACCCCGATCAGGCCCGCGCCGACGAGGTGGAGCTGGCCGTGCAGATCTGCGGCAAGATCAAGGGCCGCGTGACCGTGGCCGCCGATGCCCCGGAGCCCGAGGTGCTCGCCGCCGCCCGCGAGGCCGTGGCCGCCGCCCTGGAGGGCAAGACGGTGAAGAAGGAAGTCTACGTCCCCGGCCGTCTGGTGAACATCGTCGCGGTGTAGCTGCGACTTCTTGTGGGCTGCGGGAGGGCGAACCCGCTCGCAGCCCACTTGGTGCTTTATCCTGCTGCGAACGCCGTTAAAGGAAATAGCGGAAGGAACGCACAAAAGATAGCCCCATCCCAGCACGCTTGCTGCTGACGTGGGGCTATTTCTTTAACTAACGGCGTTCTCCGCAGGGCGCCCAGAGGTCTGCGAGCGGGTTCGCCCTCCCGCAGCGAGCGATGCTAGCTGAGCAGTTCGTCCAAAGCTTCGAAGAGCTTGTCGATTTCGACGGGCTTGGTGAGGTGGCCGTTCATGCCGCTGCGCAGGGCCTTCTGGCGATCCTCCTCGAACGCATCGGCCGTCATAGCGAGGATAGGCACTTGCGCTCGGGTCGGATCGTTTAGGCGACGGATGGCCTTGGTGGCCTCGTAGCCGTTCATGACCGGCATCTGCACGTCCATGAGCACCAGCTGGTAGTGCCCCGATGGTGCGTCCATGATCTTCTCCACCGCCTCGCAGCCGTTCACGGCGCATTCCACGGTGAAGCCCTCGTCCTCCAGAAGGGTGATGGCGATCTCGCGGTTCAGGTCGTTGTCGTCCACGAGCAGGATGCGGCTGTGGCGCAGCCGGTGGCTCGGGTCGACGTGCTGGGTCTTGGCCTCTTGGGCCGCTGCGGTCGCGCCCTCGCACGCCAGCTGCAAGGTCAGCTCAACGGTGAACGAGGTGCCCTTGCCCTGGGTGCTCTTCACGGAAATAGTGCCGTGCATCATGTCCACGAGATTCTTCGTGATGGCCATGCCGAGCCCCGTGCCCTGGATACCGCTGATGGTGGAGGTGCGCTCGCGCTCGAAGGGGTCGAAGATGTGCTCGACGAATTCGGGGCTCATGCCAATGCCCGTGTCCGACACGGTGAAGCGGTAGCGCCCGTAGCCGACTGGCGCGCCGGGCAGCTCGTCCAGCGTCACCTTGATGAATCCGCCGGGATTCGTGAACTTCAGGGCGTTGCCCAGCAAGTTCAAGAGAATCTGGTTGATGCGCAGCTTGTCGCAGCGCACCTCGGTGTGGCGGACGCTCTCGGTATTGATGGAGAAGTACAGTTGCCGCGCGCTCGTCTCGGCCTGAATGATGCTGTAGAGATCGTCCAGAAGATCGACGAGGTTGTAGGGCTGCTCGTCCAGCGAGACCTTGCCGCTCTCGATATGGCTCATGTCCAGAATGTCGTTGATGAGGCTCAAGAGATGCGTGCTGGAGGACTTGATCTTGTTCAGGTACTCCTCCACTTTCTCCGGCTGATCGAGGCGGCTGGCAGCCAGAGTGGTGAAGCCCACGATGGCGTTCATGGGCGTGCGGATGTCGTGGGACATGTTCGAGAGGAAGGCGCTCTTGGCGGCGTTGGCCTTGTTGGCCTGGGTCAGTGCCTCTTCCAGCAGGGCCTTCTTCTTCATCTCCTCGCGAGTTTGCACGTCGACGCTGCGCAGGCCCAGCACCATGTTGTGAGCTTGGGGCCAATCGCCGCCGCGCACGACGGTGGCCTGGCAGTACTCCGTAACGTCGCCGTGGTTGATGCGATAGTTCACATGGATACGGCTCTCGTCGGTCAGGCGCGTGATGAGGCTTTCCGCCGAAAGCGCGTCGCGCAGCATGGCCTGGTCCTCTTCCACGACAGCTTCATTGATGTATCCGCCGAGGCAGCTGTCAAGATTGAGCTCGCCGGCGAACAGCTCGTCCAGCTTGCGAAGCCTGTCGCCGCTGACGCGCAGGGCCTCGCCCGCTTTGGTGTCCAGGCTGAAGGAGCACACGAGCAGGTAGTCCTCGGAAAGCGCCTGGATGAGATCGCGCTGGCGGCGCTCCTTGCGCACTTCTTCCTTTTTCTTGTCCGTGTAATCGAGCAGGTAACGCTGCAAGAGCAGCTCGCCATCGCTTTCGATGAGCTTCACGTTGCCCATGACGTGCACGATGTCGCCGTTGTCGTGGCGCACGCGGTACTCGGTGCTCACCGAGTCGCCGACGTTCTTCAGGGTAGCGATTGATTCGCGCATCTTCCCGGCGTCCTCGTCGACGACCGAGGGGGCCACCATGTCGAAGCCGGCGGCCATGAGGTCTTCCGCCGAATCGTAGCCCAAAATGTCCAGGGCCGCCTGGTTGATGCCGAGCAGGCGCGTGCCGTCGAGCGAATGGGTGATGACGCCGCAATCCATGGTGGTGAAAATGGTTTCCATGGTGCGGTTCTTCTCGACGATCTCGTCCTCGTAGGCGCGTTCCTGGGTGACGTCGATGCCCACGCCGACGGTGCCCATGACCGAGCCGTCGATGTTGTAGAGGGGCGACTTGTAGGTGGTGAGCAGGCGCGTGCCATCGCTGGTCTGCACGGTCTCCTCCGAGACAATGGTGGACTTGGCGGCCATGACCCGGCGCTCCGATTCAATGCAGGCGGGATCGTCGGCTTCCACGTCCCAGATGTAGGCGTGCCCGCGGCCCTGCACCTGTTCTTTGGTCTTGTTCACCGTGGCGCAGAAGGCGTCGTTGACCTTGTGGTGGATGCCGTCCTTGGACTTGTACCATACAAGCGATGGAATAGAGTTGATGGTGGCTTCCAAATACTGGCTCGTCTCCCAGGAGTCGGCGTAGCGCTTGCAGGCGCGCTGCCAATGGTTGAAGCGCCAGGATGCCTCGGCGGCGCTCAAGGGCGCGATCCACAGGTCGGCGATGTCGTTGAAGTAGGGCTCGACGGCGGGCACTTGGTCGTGGGTGACGATGAGGGTGACCGTTGTGGTGGCCTGCCGGTGAGCGGCGAAGACGCGGGCCCAGGCGGCGGCATCGTGGCCCGTGGCATCGGCGAAAATGGCGCTGGCCTGGGCGGTGAGCGCCTCTTCGGGCTCATCGCTGCGCGTGAAATGGTGCGTAAAGCTTGGCTGCGGCTGCGCATCTTCGATAATGCGTGCGATCTCGTCGGGCAGGCCCACGAGATAGAAAGTCACCGGGCAATGGTACATGGCGCGCGTCCTTTGGAGTTGCTCAACGTGTCGTTGCCGTAACAACGAGGAAACGGTTTCTCAACTTGTGTAGTATACCAACTTTATCAGGGATGACTTCCCGCACCACTGGACAAGTTTGAATTTTTGCTATAGTGTACCCCGCTTTTCCGATGCTATGAAGGAGGTGGCCTGTGGCCCGCGACAACGTCCGATCCGTGCCCTGGTGGCGCTGGTGCGCTCGCGTGCTGCTGGCCGTCTGTGTGCTGGCGGTGCTCATCGTGGGCGTGGCCAACGTGGTCACCGTGGCCACGACGCGCGATCGGGTGGTTACCGTGGAAGGCGCGGCGACGGCGCTGGCCGGCGATGCCGCCGATGCCGTGGTGGTGCTGGGGGCCAGCGTGTACGCCGACGGCACGCCGAGCGATATTTTGGCCGATCGGCTGGAAGTGGCCTGCGACTTGTACAAGAGCGGTGCGGCCCGGGCCATCATCGTCAGCGGCGACAACCGCACCTCCCATTACAACGAGTCCGACGCCATGAAGGCGTACTGCGTTGAATTGGGCGTGCCGAGCGAGGACGTGTACGTAGACCATGCGGGCAACACCACCTATGAGTCGATGTGGCGGGCGCGGCACGTGTTCGGGGCGGACCGCATCATCGTGGCCACCCAGGCCTACCATCTGTATCGCGCCATGTTCGCTGCCGATTGTCTGGGCGTGCAGGCGTGGGGCGTGCCCTGCGACAAGGGGGCCTACGATAACCAGCGGGCCTACAGCATCCGCGAGGTGCTCGCCCGCACGAAGGACTTCTACGCGGCGCTTTTGCGCCTGCCCGTGGACACGGCCGGCGAGGCGGTATCGCTGAACGATTCCGGAGATCTGACGTGAGGGGGCGCTTGTGCAGACGCTAGGCACTGAACTGGACCGAACCATTGCCAGTTGGGGTCCTGAAGCCGCCGCAGCTCTCAAGCGCTCGCGGAATAAGGATCGCTTCCGCGCCGCCGTGGAGCGCACGTGGCGTTTGCGCCCGGATGTGGGGCGGTTCGTCCTCATGCACACCAACGGCATCTACATCGCCAAGGACGAGCGCCCCCGCAAAGGGCCCGACCGCCATAAGGACTGGTGGGTCTTCGGCATGTACCTGGACGACGCCATGGCGCGCACCGAGGTGGACGCCTGGCAGTCGGTACTGCTCATGAACCTGGAGCAAGAGGGTTTCGCCGTCAACGAGCTGCGCTTCTTCCCTGCGAAATGGGATATGCGCCAGCGGCGGCTGTTTCCGGAATTGTGGGAGGAAGGGGAGAGTGCCCGCGTTCCCGGCAACCGTGACGGGCTCAAGTATCAGGACGAGGCGCGGGCCTTGGATATCGTGAAGCGGGCCGTGTTTCTCGTCTTCGAGGACACCGAGCTGGCCTGGGCTCTTCTCGAGAAGGTTCGCGGTGCCTCGGTGCGGGAGATGTTCGCCGCGGGGCCAACCGGCGAGACGGCGGTTCGGGACGGCAAGCGACAGGGGGAGAAGCGCTACCGGCTGCTTCTTTACGTGGATGACGTGACGCAGACGAAGCCGATCGTGGAGGCGTACTCCGAGGCCATTCGGTCGCGCGCCCGCCTGCTGGGCTTGCGCCTCGGTTCCATTTGGGTGCGGAAGGCTCCACCGCTGCTGGCCGGCAAGCACGCGTTTAAGCGCACGGGAACGTCGGAGCCGCTGCGCGACGAGGCGCTGCGGGGCGGTTCAGCCGAATAGCTTCAAGGCGACGGTGTCGTCGAGGACGATTTTCAGTTCGCGGCCATTCGGCAGCGCGTAGGTATAGTAGAGCGGCGCCTCTGGACGATTGAACACGCGGCTCAGCGGCACGTCGGCGGCGCAGTAGATGCGGCGGCAGCGGGCCGAGACGCGATCTTGGGTGGCGAACAGCAACGGATCCTCGTAGCGGTCGCAGCCCTGGCTGAAGAAGTAGTTGTGGGCGTCGTCCCACCCGAAGTGCTGGATGATGAGCCGATGCAGGTCGGCAAGGGTCTCGTCGGCGCTCATGAAGGCGCTGCACTGCGGGGAGGAGTCGTCCGCCGGCCCGATAACGAGGGTGAGCGCAGCATTCGAAAAGACCCCCTCGCACGGGGTCGCTTCGGACGCGCGCCACCATTGGCCGGGAAATTCGATGATCTTGGCGGTCACGACTCGAGCCTTTCTCGTCCTCCTCATGACGGGGGCATTGTAACAGGAGTTTTCCCTAAGGGAAATCAAATGGTTGAAATTGGCCGAAAAAGTAGCTTCAAGCAGGGATAAGGTGTCTATTTACACTAAGTAAATAAGTCAGGAATTCAAGGGATTTGGTGAGTCTTTCGCCGGGGGGCGCGGTCTTGCGGGAGCCCGGTATTATCATCGCAGCAGCGTCTCTCCTCATTGATGAGAGATTAATGGCCGCAGCTGCGCTGCGATGACCAAAATGAGTGGTTGCCCGACGGCGCGGAGCCGGTCGAGGCGTTTTGCACGCGGCATTGTCGGTTGCGCGGGCGGGAAGGTGGGGCATGGCCCAGCAGAAGGGGAGAACGAGCAAGGCGGACGCCACCCGGCGCCAATTGCTGGATGCGGCGATCGAGGTCATTTCCGAGCGCGGCTACGCCGACACGACGGTGGAGCGCATCGTGGAGGTGGCGGGCGTTTCGAAGGGCGTGGCCTACTACCACTTCTCCAGCAAGGCCGATATCGCCACCTGCATCCTCGTGGAGGGCATTGGCGAGATCGTCGACGACTTTGTGGCTATCGCCGGTAAGGCCCCTTCGGCCGTGGAAGCCCTTACGGCCATGATGGATTCTTTCGCTGCGACTATTTTCCGCAACGCCGGATTCGGGCGCATCCTCGTATCGGAGTTGTGGCGGCGCGGGCGCGAATGGTCCGAGCCGATGCGCGCTTTGGAGGAGCGCCTGCTGGCGGTGCTGCGCGGGCAGATCGAGCGCGGGCAGCGCGAGGGCAGCATTCGCGGCGATATCGATGCGGCGTTCGAGGCGGTGGCCGTGGTGGGCATGGTGCTCACGACGACGCTGCACTACATCCGCGAGGCCGAACAGCGCACCGAGGAGGGCTGCGACTGCGCTGAAGCGTTTGCGGCGGCGGAGCGCTCGCTTACCGCGCGCATTTGCGACTACGTGCACCACGCCAACGCGTAGGGGGCCGGGGCTTCTGCCGTCCTCGCGCGCCGCCGACCCTCGCGCCGCCACCCGCATGCGCCGCCGCCCTTGCGCGCCGCCGACCCTCGCGCGCCGCCGACCCTCGCGCCGCCGTCCTTGCGCGCCGCCGCACGAAACCGCTTTTTCTCCGTCAGCGCAACTGTTGCTTTAGCGCGCTAAAGTTCGCGGTATGCTGGGGATGCCTACTGAAAGGAGCTTTTCGTGTACAAGATCTACTGCCTGAACAACATCTCTCCTGAGGGCCTGGCCCTGCTCACCGACAACTACGAGGTCACCGAGAACATCGACGAGGCCGACGCCATCCTCGTGCGCTCCGCCGACATGCACGAGATGGAAGTGCCCGCGAACCTGAAGGCCGTGGCCCGCGCCGGCGCTGGCGTGAACAACATCCCCCTGGACAAGTTCGCCGAGGCTGGCATCGCCGTCTTCAACACGCCCGGTGCCAATGCCAACGCCGTGAAGGAGCTTGTGCTGGCCGGCATGCTGCTGGCGAGCCGCGACATCATCGGCGGCGTGGCGTGGGTGCGCGACAACGCCGACGACGAGAACGTGGGCAAGGCCGCCGAGAAGGCCAAGAAGCAGTTCGCAGGCGGCGAGATTCTTGGCAAGACGTTGGGCGTCATTGGCCTGGGTGCCATCGGCAAGCTGGTGGCGCAGTCCGCCGAGGCGCTGGGCATGAAGGTCATCGGCTACGATCCGGCCATGGACGAGATCACCGTGCACGAGCAGATTTCCCCGACGGTGGAGTTCGCCGACCTGCCGAAGGTGCTCAAGGAGAGCGACTTCATCACCATCCACGTGCCGGCGCTGCCCGCCACCAAGGGCATGATCAACGCCGACGCCATCGCTCAGATGAAGGACGGCGTCGTGTTCCTGAACTTCTCCCGCGACGTGCTGGTCGATGATGCCGCCATGGCTGAGGCGCTTGAGTCCGGCAAGGTGGCCGCGTATGTGACCGACTTCGCCAACCCGGCCGTCGTGAAGATGGAGCGCGCTATCGTCATCCCGCATCTGGGCGCCTCCACCGCCGAGGCCGAGGACAACTGCGCCAAGATGGCCGTCGAGGAAGTCATGGCCTACCTCGAGCGCGGCGAGAAGATCCACTGCGTGAATATGTAGCAACTCGGTAATGCGGGTGGCGAAGGAGAACGCTCTCTCGTCGCCCGCTTATCGCTTGATCCTGCTGCGAATGCGGCAAAAGAAGCAGAGAAGATGACGCACATGGGTCGGCACCATCCCGACATCGTTGCTGCTGAAGTAGAATCTGCTTCTTAACGACCGCATTCTCCGTAGGGCGATAAGAGGTCGCCGAGAGGGCGTTCTCCTTCGCTGGCTGATGCGATTCGAATTAGCCAGTTGGTTCGCCTATAATAGGCGGAAAACTTCTTGGAAGGAGAGGGCGATGAGTGTGGAGCGGCCTTGCGTATTGGTGGGAGTGACCGGGTGCATTGCGGCCTACAAGGCCGGGGAAATCGTGCGCGGGCTGCAGAAGGCGGGCGTGCGGGTGAAGGTGGTCATGACCGAGCACGGCACGCACTTCGTCGATCCCGTGACCTTCCGGGCGCTTACCCACGAGAAGGTGGCGGTAGATCTGTTCGATGACCCGTCCGACCCCATCCACCATATCTCGCTCGCTCAGGAATGCGACGTGTTCCTTATCGCGCCGTGCACGGCCAACGTAATGGCGAAGGTGGCCTGCGGCATTGCCGACGACTTGCTTTCCACCACGGCGTTGGCGACTACGGCGACGCTGGCCATCGCGCCGGCGGCCAACGTGCATATGTACGAGGCGGCGGCCACTCAGGAGAACATGGCCACGCTGCGCCGCCGGGGCGTGCGCTTCATCGAAGGGGGCGCGGGCTATCTGGCCTGCGGCGATGTGGGTCGCGGTCGTTTGGCCGATCCCGCTGTCATCGTGCGCGAGACGCTGGCCCTGTTGGCCGAGCGCGTGGGCTTGGACGCCCTGCGGGAGGCCTGTGAGCAGCACGGTGAGGTGCCGTTCGCGACCGTGATGGAGCAGATCGATGCTGCGCGCGCGTCGGCTTCTGCGTCTTCCACTGAGGACGCTGCCGCAAGCGCTTCCGCCCCGTGCTATCCCGAGCAGAGCGCCGAAGGCTCGGAGTCGAAGGATCTCCCAACTGCTGCCGCTCCCGACACCCCGCTGCCGGCCGCCGTGGCCGATGGCGCGGCCACCATGCCCGCAGGCGCGCTTGCTGGTTGCACGGTGCTCGTGACGGCGGGCCCCACAGTGGAACCCATCGATTCAGTGCGCTACATTTCTAATTACTCCTCGGGCAAGATGGGCTATGCCATCGCCGAGGCGGCCGCGGCCGCCGGCGCGCGGGTGGTGCTCGTGTCGGGCCCGGTGGCCCTCGCCGCACCTAATGGCGTGGAAGTGGTGCCCGTGAAGACGGCCCGCGACATGCTCGCCGCTGCCTCGTCGGTGTTCCCGGCCGCCGACGCTGCCATCTTCGCCGCCGCCGTTGCCGACCTGCGCCCGGCGAACCCGGCCGACCGCAAGCTGAAGAAGGGCCGCGACGATGCGGCGCTCGCCAACGTACCCCTCACGGAGAACCCCGACATCCTGGCCACCCTGGCCGCGGGCAAGCGCCCCGATCAGTATGTGGTGGGCTTCGCCGCCGAGACCAACGACGTGCTCATGAACGCCCATGCCAAGCTCAAGAAGAAGAACGCCGACATGATTGTGGCCAACCAGGTGGGCGACGGCCTCGCCTTTGGCACCGACAACAACGAGGTGTGGCTCGTCACGGAAGGCGACGACGTGCTTCTGCCCCTCATGAGCAAACGCGCCGTAGCCGAGCGCCTCGTGGAAGTGGTAGCTGCGCATCTGGGCTAACGCCTCTTACGCTTCCGTAAGCTGGCGCGGTTTTTCCTGAAAGCGCCCCCTGTGCAGGGACGCTTTCGCTATCATGGTGCCAAACGAGAAAGGGCATCGGGCGCAGCGGCTCGGGTGCTGATTGTGGCGACGTGCGCGCGGAAAGGGGCATCATGCGGATTCTGCTGGTTGAGGACGATCATGCCATCGTGCGGGCGCTGACCGACCTTTTAGAAGGGGAGGGCTTTGCCGTGCGCTCCTGCGCGACCCAGGATGGGGCTCAGCACGCGCTGGCGGCGGAGGCTTTCGACATCGCGCTTCTGGACGTGACGCTGGCCCAGGGCAATGGGTTCGCCGTGTGCGCGGCGGCCCGCGAGGCGGCGCCGGATATGCCCGTCATCTTCCTCACCGCTTCCGATGACGAGTACTCCACGGTGGCGGGCCTCGACATGGGGGCTGTCGACTACATCGCCAAGCCCTTCCGTGCCCGCGAGCTCATCTCGCGCATCCGCGGAGCGCTGCGGCGTACAACCCCGGCCTCTAACGTGCTCACCGTCGGCGACGTGAGGCTCGACGTGGCTTCGGCGGCCGTGACCAAGGACGGCCGCGAGGTGTTTCTCTCGGCGCTGGAGTACCGGCTGCTGCTGTATTTTTTGCAGCATGCGGGCAAGCTCGTCACCCGTGAGAACCTGCGCGACGCTATTTGGGACAGCGCCGGGGAGTACGTGTCGGACAACGCGCTGAATGTGTATGTGAAGCGCCTGCGCGAGAAGGTGGAGACCGACCCGGCCGAGCCTGAACTCATCGTCACCGTGCGCGGTCTTGGCTACAAGGTGGGGGAGTAGGGGCGATGGCGCGAGTTCGGTGGTCTGAGGCCGTGCGGTCGATGGAGTGCGTCGTGTGGCTGATGGAGTGCGCCGCCGCGGCACGAGGGGGCGAGTAGCGTGGGCTCCGCATCGACGCTGTTGCGCCAGTGCGCGGTCATGGTGGCGCTCATGGCCGTGCTCGCGTGGGCGGCGCCGAGCGAGGCGAAGCCGTGGGTCGCCGGCACGGGCGCGGTGCTGCTGGCGGTGTTCCTCGCGGTGTCGCTGTACCGCCATCGCCAGATTCGCCGACTTGCCGAGGAGATCGACGAGGTGCTGCATTCGGGCCGCACGGTGGACTTCTCGAACTGCCGCGAGGGCGACGTGGCGGTGCTCGCCAACGAGCTGTCGAAGATGGTGTCGCGCCTTTCGCGCACCCGCGACCAGCTGTTCCGCGAGCGCAACGCGCTGGCCGATTCTCTGGCCGACGTGTCCCACCAGATTCGCACGCCGCTCACGGCCATCACCCTCATGCTGCCCGTGGTGGAGCGCGCCGACGATGTCCGCGAGCGCAAACGCGCCGTGCGCGAGCTGGAATCGATGATCGAGCGCGTCTCGTGGCTCGTGACCACGTTATTGAAGATCGCGAAGGTGGATGCCGGCGCCATGCATGTGGAGCGGCGCGAGGTGCGGGCCGCCGAGGTAGCGCGCCGAGCTGTGGCGCCTCTGGCCACGGCCATGGATCTGCGCGACGTGAACCTCGTGCTGGAATTGGACGAGGCCGCCACCTTCCAGGGCGATGCGCCGTGGACTGCCGAGGCCGTGGAGAACATCGCGAAGAACTGCATGGAGCACACCCCTCCCGGCGGTACGGTGACCGTGTCCGTGCGCGAGGATGCTCTCGCCACTACCATTGCCGTTTCCGACACCGGCCCCGGCATCGCCCCGGAGGATCTGCCCCACATCTTCGAGCGCTTCTACCGGGGAGGGGCCGTGGAGGAAGCGAACGTCGCCCAGCCCGCCGGGTTCGGCATCGGACTTTCCCTGGCCCAGGCCCTCGTCTCGGCCCAGGGCGGCACCCTGCGTGCCTCCAACAACCCCGCCGGCGGCGCCCGTTTCGAAATCGCCTTCCCGAAGCTCGTGGTATAGGCGGCGCGTCTGTTAATGCTCGAAATTTGGGACATTAGGCCCGTTGGTGTTCCAAATTTCGAGCATTAAGTCTTTTAATTACATTACCGTAATGGGCGCGTTAGGGGGCGGCAATGGGGGGCCGCCATACTTGTTCCGTAGATTGGGAAACCAGGAGAAGAAAGGCATCTGGCATGGACATTTTGACGGTCAGCCACTTGACGAAGATCTACGGAGAGGGCGAGGCGGCCACGCGCGCCCTCGATGACGTGTCCTTCAGCGTGGAAGAGGGCGAGTTCGTGGCCATCGTGGGTTCGTCGGGCTCGGGCAAGTCCACCCTGCTGCACCTCATCGGCGGCGTGGATCGGCCCACCTCGGGCCATGTGCTGCTGAACGGCGCCGATGTGTACGCGCGCTCCGACGAGGAGCTGGCGGTGTTCCGCCGCCGCGAGGTGGGGCTGGTGTACCAGTTCTACAACCTGGTGCCGGTACTGAACGTGGTGGAGAACATGACGCTGCCCGTGGCCTTGGACGGCCGCACGGTGAACGCGGGCCGCCTGCAAGGCCTCGTGCAAAGGTTGGGACTCGCCGGCCGCGAGGGGCATCTGCCCAGCCAGCTTTCCGGCGGCCAGCAGCAGCGCGTGGCCATCGGTCGCGCCCTCATGAACGCGCCGGCGGTGGTGCTGGCCGACGAGCCCACGGGCAACCTGGACACCCGCAACAGCTGTGAGATCATGCAGCTTCTGCGCGATTCCAACCGCGAGTTCGGCCAGACCATGATCGTCATCACCCACGACGAAGAGATCGCGCTGGCCGCCGATCGCATCATCGCCGTGGAGGACGGCCGCATCGTGCGCGACGAGAGGATCCGCCGATGAACGCCACGACGAACTTCACCGTAAAGAGCCTGCGCGCCAACAAGGTGCGCACGCTGGTGACCATAGCCGGCGTGGCTTTGGCTGCCGCCCTGCTCACGGCGGTGCTCACCACTTATGTGTCACTGAACGACTATCTCTATCGTTCCGAGGCGCACCTGGCCGGCACGTGGATGGCCTGCGTGGAAGCCGACGGCAGCTCGGCGCTTGACGAGAAGATCGCCGACGCCCAAGCCGACCCGCAGGTGGCCGGCACGGCGATCCTGCGCGATGTCGGCTTCGCCGCGTTGACCGCCGACCAGCAGAATACCCAGGGAACCTACCTGGCCATTCGCTCCATCGAGGGCGATGTGGGCGACATCTGCGGCATCGCGCCCAGCGAGGGGCGCCTGCCCGAGAACGACCACGAGATCATGCTCTTCTCCACGTGGAACGACTACGGCGGGGTGAACCTCGGCGATACGGTCACCTTCAACGTGGGCCAGCGGGTGGCACGGCTCGCCCCGGGCGAGGAAGGCTCCATGTCAGCGGGCACCATGACCGCCTCGTGGGGCGTGCAAGGAGAGGCCCACGAGAGCGAGATCACCGACGGCACGCCGCTCAACTCCTCCATGGGCGTGCTGGAGGCAGATATCGACGGCGGCATCTTCAACGAGGAGATCGCGAACACCGAGGAGCGCACCTACACCGTCGTGGGCTTCTACGATCGTCTGGGCTACGCCCTTTCCACCGATGCGGGCATGGTGGGCGTGACCGCCGGGGGCGCTGCGCCCGACGCCTTTACCGACGTGTTCTTCACGCTGAACGACGTGGCCAACACCCAGCAGGTGGAAGAGGCCGCAGAGGCGCTGTTCCCCAACGAGCATGTGGTGCTGCATACGGCCATGCTGCGCTACATGGGCGTTTCCAGCGACTCCTCCATTTGGGCGACGTTCTACGGCCTGGTCGTGGTGCTGGCGGCGGTCATCGTGGTGGCGTGCGTGTCGCTCATCTTCAACGCCTTCAACATCTCGGTGGCCGAGCGCATCAAGCAGTTCGGACTGCTGTCCTCGGTGGGCGCGTCGCGTCGGCAGCTGCGCCGGGCCGTGGTGCTGGAAGGGGCCATCGTGGCCGTCATCGGCATCCCCTGTGGGCTTCTCATCGGTCTTGCCGGGTGCGCTGCCACCTTCGCGGCGCTTGGGCCAGCCATCTCCCAGCTGGCCGGCTCGGGGGAAGTGGCTTTCCGCGTGGCCGTGAACGGCTGGGTGTTGGCGGCGGCCTCGGTGCTCACGTTCGTCACGGTGCTCGTGTCCGTGTGGATTCCGGCAAAGCGGGCGAGCCGTACGAACATCATCGACTCGCTGCGGGCCGCCAGCGGCAGCCGCGTTTCCAAGCGTGGGGCGGCGCGGGCCGCGAAGTGCACGGGGGCCTCGTCGCTGTGGAAGGCGCGCGGGGCGGCCGGGCGCGTGCTCGGCGTCGGCGGCATGCTGGCGCGCATCAACCGCAAGCGCGGCACGGGGAAGGGCCGGGCGGCCTCGGTGTCGCTGGCGCTGGCCATCGTGCTGCTCATGACCGCTGGCTCGCTGAATGTGTTCCTCGGCACCCTGACCGACGTGGTGACCGGCGGCGGCGAGATGGCCGGCGAGGTGGGGGTTATGGCTCAGCTGGATGCGGAGACGCCGCAGGACGCGGGTACGGTCGACGGGAACGCGCAAGCCGGCGATGGCGATGCAACGGCCGCCGGGGACGCGCAAGCCAGTGATGGCAGCGCGACGGGCGCTGAGGGCGCTGCGACTCCCGACGCCGCTGCGACCCAACCCGCCGCTCCCACGACGCCGGAGGCGGTGGCGGCCGCGAACAACGAGCTGTTCGCCTCGCAGGCTGAGGTGTTCGTCGGGGCTTTCCAGGATCTTTCCCAGGTGGCCGGCGCCCAGCCTGTGGGTTGGAAGATGGGGACGGGGCTGTACGCCATGCTGCCCGAGGTCATGGCAGGGGAGGCCCTCGTCGATCAGGAGAACGGCATGGGCGGCAAGATGGCCGACGGCCGCGTCGGCACCGTGGGGTCGGTAGTCTACCTGGACGACGCCGCCTTCGACGACTACGCGAAGAGCTTGGGGCTTGACCCCGCCGACTTCCGCGATCCGGCTCACCTGCGGGCCATCGCCCTGGCCCAGGGCTACGGCAACAACGGCAGCGTCTACCAGTTGCTCAACGTGCTGCGCGAGCCGGGCACTTTGGAGGCCCTTACGGCGGTGACCTATCACGGCGAGCCGGCGGCGGGCATCGGCGTCGGCGCAACATCCGGAGAGGGCAATGCTGAGGCCTTCGCCTTCCAGCCCTACCTTGAAGGCGATGACGACGGGGTCGAATGGTTTCCTCTGGAGGAGGCGGAGGTGCAGACGGTCTCCGTCGAGGTTGTTGCCCTGGCCGAGGAGGCGCCTGCCATCGCCAGTGCCCGTGGGGAGGGCCTGCAGCTCATCGTACCCGAGTCCATGGCGGCCTACCAGAGTTTCGGCAGCACGTCCCCCATCTTCTACAGCTACTTCGACTCCGCTGATGGCGACCACGGCGCGCTCGCCGAGGAGCTGGCGACGGCCGGCAGCGCGTACTTCCACGACAAGAGCCCCTACGGGCTGGCGTTCTACTCCTTCAACGACTACATCGAGCAGCGCGATTCCAACCAGATGATCGCCACGGTGGTGAACGTGTTCTGTCTGCTGTTCGCGGTGATTCTGGCGCTTATCGCCATGGCCAACGTGTTCAACACGGTGACCAACAGCCTCATCCTGCGTCGCCGCGAGTTCGCCGTCATGAAGTCGGTGGGACTTTCGAACCGGCAGTTCCGCGCCATGGTGGCCGAGGAGTGCGTCGCCTGGTGCATCCGCGGCCTCGTGCCCGGCGTGCTGCTGTCGCTTTTCGTGTCCTTCCTGCTGTGGCAGGTGATCTCCGGCTCCGTGACGGGGCTTCCCTTCACGCTGCCCTGGAGCTACGTGGCCCTGGCCGCCGCCATGACCGTGGTCGCCGTGGGCGCGTCGGTGGCCTATGGCATGCACCGCTGCCGCGCCGACAACGTGGTAGCGGCCCTGCGCGCCGACGCCGTGTAGATCAGGCTTGCTCTTTTGCCGCGAGACGCGCCTGGGCCTTCGGGCTCAGGCCGCGCTTGCGGTAGCCGTAGCGGCCCGACAGGGCGATCATGAACGTGGCGGCCACCAGGCACGTGAGCCCGTCGCCCACCGTGACCGAGAGCCAGATGCCGTCGATGCCGAACAGCATCGGCAGTACGATGACGGCCGCCACCTGGAACACGAGCGTGCGCAGAAACGAGATGAGCGCCGAGACGAGTCCGTTGTTGAGCGCCGTGAAGAACGCCGAGGCGTACATGGCGAATCCCATGAACAGAAAGCACAGGGCGTACAGCTTGTAAGCGCTCACGGTGAGTTCCAGCAGGGCCGCGTCGTAGCTGACGAAGATGGCCGAAAGCGGGGCGGCGAGCCACTGGCCGAGCAGGAACATGACGATGCTCGCCACGCCGATGATCCCGAGGCTCTTCCACAGAAGCGAGCGCATTTCAGTATGGTTCTGGGCGCCGTACTGGAAGCTCATGAGCGGGGAAGTGCCCACGGAGTAGCCCATGAACACGGCCGAGAAGATCATCACGGTGTACATGATGACGCCGTAGGCCGCCACGCCGTCCTCGCCGATGAAGCGCAGAAGCTGCCAGTTGTATAGGATGCCCACGAGGCTCATGGCGATGTTGGTGACCATTTCCGACGAGCCGTTGGCGCAGGCCTTCCCGATGACGGGCCAGCGCAGATGCGGCCGCACGAAGTACAGGTGCGTCGAGCGCTTGCGGGCGAAGTAGACGAGTGGAATGCCGCCGCCGATGAGTTCACCGATGTTCGTGGCGAGCGCCGCACCGGGAAGTCCCCAGCCGAACACGCCGACGAACAGGAAGTCCAAAAGGATGTTCGCCACGCCGGCCGCCACAATGACCAGAAAGCCGTACTTGGGCTTGCCCGCCGTGACGAAGAAGCTCTGGAAGGCGTACTGCAAGATGAAGAACGGCAGCGAGATCATCATCATGCGGCCGTAAAGCGCGGCGTCATGGTGCATCTGGCTTCCCGGCGTGGCGCCGAGCATGGTGGCTGTGGGCTCCATGAAGAACCAGCCGCCAAGGGAGAGCACCGAGCCCACAACGAAGGCGAAGATGATGAGCAGCGAGAAATGGCGCCGCGCCCGGGGCCGGTCGCCCTCGCCCAAGGTCTTGGCTACAAGGGCGCTGCCGCCGGTGCCGATCATCATGCCCACGGAGGCGAGGATCATGACGGCGGGGAAGATCAGGTTCACGGCGGCGAGCGCCGTTTTGCCGGCGTAGTTCGACACGAAGAACCCGTCCACGATGGTGTAGCACGAGGTGAAGATCATCATGGCGATGGTGGGCAGCGTGAACCGTATGAGGGCGCTGGTGGAGAAATGTTTGGACATATCGACCGACATGGGGAAACCTTTCGGAGAAAAGAGGGCAGAACAAGCAAGGAAAGCGGGCGTCTCTAGTGGAAGGTGAGAGCCGAGAGGTTTTCGTTCAGCGCGTTGATGTAGCGCTTCATGGCGCTGGTAAGTTGGCGCTGCTCTTCATCGGTGAAGATTGCGACGGCTTCATGCTCGGCGGCCAGTACGGCTTGAATGTGGGCTTCGTACTGCTTTCTCCCGTAACCAGTCAGATAAACGCGTTGAGTGCGGGGCGTGTCTCCTCGCAGCTCGACTACGCCTTTGTCGACCATGCGCTTGATAGACGAGTGCACCGTTTGCTTCGAAGAGAATCCGAGCTCGCACAACTGCTTCTGCGTGAGCCCATCTTCGTTGACGAGCGCGTACACGATATCGAAGGCGCAATCAGGGAGTCCCATGCGCCACGCGGTTTGGCGATACAGTTCGTCAGCCTGGCGGTAGAAATCATCGATGGCGCGGATTGTCTCCGCGATTTGGCTTTTCTCGTCGAGCGCGGTGTTTTCGTTGAGTGCGATCTTGTCGGCGTTCATGGGCTTTCTGTACCTCAAAATGCGATTGGTCTGATTTCGGACTAACGAGTTTGCTAGTATAGTCCGAAATCAGACCAAAGCAAGGCCTTCACAAGGTTTCCAAGGCCTCTCGACGGCGATTGCCGAGTTAGTGCGCAAAAAAGTGCGATCGTGCGAGTTTCAAGCTCGCACGATCGCACTTTTCTCTGCACGACGCCCCGAAAAAGGGGGCTAGGACTCGCACAATCGCACTTTTTTGCGCACGGAAGGCGCCTCGGGCTTCTGAGGCTAGAACTCGCGCTTCTCGTAGAGCTTGGCGGCGACAAACGCGCTGGCCACGTAGATGAGGGCGACGATGGCCACCAGGGCGGCGGCGAGGAAGAGGTAGTTGTTGCCGGTGTCGAGCCACTGCACGAGGTCGGCGAGGACGCCGGTGAGCTGGACGCCGTTGCCGAAGAAGGCGACAGCGAAGGCGACGATGAGAACCACGATAATAGGAACGATGCGGGCGGCCTTCGTCATTCCGAAGCGCGTGATGACGGGCATCGCCACTGCCATGGCGATGGCGACGACGGACACGCCGCCTACGGTGGATCCTACGATCATTTCAGGAGTGTTTTCAGACGGCGAGAGGCTCTCGGGCAGCCACTCCGCCGGCAGGAGCCCCGCCAGGGCCGCAATTCCCAGGCCCAGCACGAGAGCCAAGGCTAGGGATCCTGCCGTGAGAAGGGCGATGGAG
The DNA here is from genome assembly GCA_902478715.1 of uncultured Adlercreutzia sp. GTDB lineage: Bacteria > Actinomycetota > Coriobacteriia > Coriobacteriales > Eggerthellaceae > Adlercreutzia. The sequence goes on along the minus strand of CABSMC010000015.1, from coordinate 22,281 downwards.
GCGTAGCGTCCGAACACCACTTGGCGGCGAGTGGGGGGCAACGTGAGACGGAAGCGCTCCCAGTTGTTCTGCTCGTCATAGGCGGCGAGGCTGAACAGGCCCGTGAAGGGAATCATGGCGGCGATGGCGGCTGCTGTGCCCACCGCGCCCATGACGTACCCCATGAACAAGGCTATGACCAAGCAGATGCCCAGCAGTTGCAGAAGAGCACTCCGCAGAACGGCGAAGTCGGAAACGATCATGGCTTTCATCGTGATTCTCCCTTCAAGGTGAGGGTCATGTAGTCTTCGATGGTGGCCTTGTCCACCGGAATGTCGGGGAAGGCGCGGGCGAAGGCGAAGCGATCGGGGGCGAGCACGTCGCAGCCGTAGTCGTGGCGCAGGATGCGGGCCTCGCCGGGGGCAAAGAAGCCGGTGTCCATGATTGCGGTCACATCGGCGGCGCGGCAGCGGGCCACGCCGGCCTCGTCGGTGATGGCGTCTTTGGGGGCCGTAAACACGATGCGTCCGGCATCGACGCAGACGACCTCGTCGGCGATCTTCTCCAAATCGGAGGTGATGTGGGTGGACATGAGGATGCCACGGTCGCTCTCGGCCATGAAGTCGCGCAGCAGGTCGAGCACCTCGTCGCGGGCGATGGGGTCGAGCCCGGCGGTGGCCTCGTCCAGTACGAGCAGCTCCGGGTTGTGCGAGAGCGCGAAGGCCAGTGTCAGCTTCATGCCCATGCCGCGCGAGAGGTCGCTCACCTTCTTTTTAGGGGCCAGGTTGAAGCGGTCGCACAGCTCGTCGAAGCGGGAGGCGTCCCATTCGCGGTAGGCTGCCCGCCCGATAGCGCCCACATCGCACACGCGGCAGGTGTCGGGAAAGGCGCAGGTGTCCAGCACGATGCCGATGCGGGATTTGATGGCGTCCAGCGCCGCGCTGCCGCAGGTAACGGACTGCCCGAACAGGCGCACGGTGCCTGCGTCTGCGGCGATGATACCAAGGATCGCCTTAATGGTGGTGGTCTTGCCGGCGCCGTTCGATCCGATGAAGCCGACGACGCAGCCCGGTTCCACGGCCAGGCTCACGCCGGAAAGCTCGAAGTCATCGTAGCGCTTGCCCAGGTTGTCTATTTCCATGAGGTAAGACATGTTCGCTCCTCGTTCAGTTTTCTTCCAGCAGCACATCCAGCATGGCGTGCAGATCGGCGGCTTCTATGCCGACGTTTTCCGCTTCGGCCACGGCGCGGGCGAGGTGTCCCTCCACCTGGCGCAGCCGCTCTTCGCGCAGAAGCTCCAGGTTTCCTCCGGCGACGAAGGAACCCTTGCCCTGCACGGTGTCTATGAAGCCGGCCTCCTCCAGCTCCGCGTAGGCCCGCTTGGTGGTGATGACGCTGATGCGCAAATCGTTTGCCAGGGCGCGGATGGAGGGAAGGGGGTCGCCCTCGACCAGCTCTCCGGCCATGATGGCCGCCTTGATCTGGCGCGTGATCTGCTCGTAGATGGGCTCGCTTCTTCCATTTGAAATAATGATGTCCAAGGTGCCTCTTTCGCAGACGGCGTATCGCGAGCCCCGGCAGCGCTCGTCTTCGCGACGAGCGCCCAAGGTGCGGCGATGTGCCGTCCTAGTTTCGGCCCTTACCGCCCCAGCTTCCCGGGCGCGGCAAGGGCGTGAATAGTGTATATACCCTACATGTACAGTATATACACACCTATACACAGCCGTCAAGAGGAAATCTCGCCACGGCATTTCGAACCCTGCGCATTGCCGCATGCTTCCACCTTGACAAAGCGGTGCGCCCTCGCCAAAATAGGGGTATTGTTCCGCCGGGGCCTTTGGCAAGCGCCGGCACGAGAGAGGATTCGGTGCATGAAGAACTAACGATGCCCCTTTGGGCGCCCCTTATCGGTATGACTCTACGGCCATGCTCGCGGGTGCCGCATCGTTAGCTCTGTCTTTTCCTGCGCACCAGCGCTTGGCCTCCTTGCAAGGAGGTTCTCATGCAACTATCGCTTCAGCATCTTACCTACGCCTATCCTTCGTGCGTCGATCCCGTGTTGCGCGATGTGTCGGCCACGCTGCCCTGGGGCTGGACGGGGCTGGTGGGCGACAACGGATGCGGCAAATCGACCTTCGCGCGCATTGCATGCGGGCGGCTTACTCCCGATAGGGGCACGGTGGCGCCGCACCTGTTCAGCGTCTACTGCGAGCAGGATGCGACCGCCGCGCCCGATTCCCTGCACGACTTCGCCGTCGCCTACGACCGCGATGCGGTGGCTCTGCGGCGCGATTTGGGAGTGGAAGAGGATTGGCCGTGGCGTTACGAAACCTTGTCCAGCGGCCAGCAGAAGCGCCTGCAGGTTGCCTGCGCGCTCTGGCAGCGTCCCGACGTGCTCGTTATGGACGAGCCCACCAATCACGTCGATGTCCCCACCAGCGAGGCCGTTACGGCAGCTCTTGCGCGCTTCAAGGGCGTGGGCCTGCTGATCTCCCATGACCGCGCCCTGCTGGATGCGCTGTGTTCCCAGTGCTTGTTCATGGCGGCCGGTCAGGTGACGGCGCGGCCCGGCGGCTACAGCCAGGGGCGCGGGCAGGAGCAGCTCGAGCGGGAAACGGCCGTCCGCCAGCGCGATCAGGCGAAGCGCGAGAGAAAGCGCCTCGCGGGGGAGGCCCAGCGTCGCCGGGAAGAGGCCTCGCGGGCGGCCGGTATGCGCAGCTGCCGCAACCTCGACCCGAAGGATCATAGCGGGAAGGCGCGCGTCAAGCTGGCCGTCTACACGGGAAAGGACGGCGTGGCCGGCAAGCTGAGTTCTCGCATGGAGGGGCGCTTAGCTCGCGCCGAGGAAACGTTGGCGTCGGTTAAGGTGGAAAAGCGCTACGACGGTGACTTATGGATGCGCGCCGAGCCGAGCGCGCGCAAGGTTCTCCACCGGCAGTCAGAGCTGGCGCTGGCCCTGGGAGAGCGTCGGCTTCTTGTGCCCCCGCTTTCCATTGGGAATACCGACCACATCGCCCTGACCGGCCCCAATGGCGCCGGCAAGAGCACCTTGGTGGGAGAGGTGGTGCGGCGGCTCGATCCGTCCGTGCGGGCGCTCGCCATTCCGCAGGAGCCCACCGCCGAGCAGTGCCGCGGCGCGCTTTCTCGGTTAGCGACGCTCGATTCGCGCAGTCGCGGGCGGGTGCTGGCGGTGGCCGCGGCGCTCAACTCCGATCCCGATCGCTTGGTGGAAGGCGATAGGACGAGCCCGGGCGAGATGCGCAAGCTCATGCTCGGCCTCGGGATGCTCGACGCTCCGGAGCTCATCATCATGGACGAGCCTTCCAACTACCTGGATCTCCATTCCGTCGAGGCCTTGGAGCGCCTTCTGGCCGCCTTCCCCGGCGCCTTGCTGCTCGTGTCCCACGACGCCGCCCTGCTTGAGGCGACGACGTCGGTGTGCTGGGAGATTTCCGAATCGTCTCCGGAGACGTCGGTCCTGACAGTGGGCTGGCGGTAGGATGCCCGAGCAGCTTATGACGCGCGGCCGGGCACTCTCGCTGTCCTTGCTGTCAAGTGGGGGCCGTTCGCTTCCGGTTGACAAAACTTCTTGCTATCATATGAGTACAAGAAGTTTTCAGAGGAGCTTAGCGTGGAGTATCGCTTTCAAGAAGATATCCTTTTGGTCCAAGAAATAACGGGCCAAAGCCGCCGTGAGCTTGCCAGCAAGATCGGCGTGGGGGCTGCCACCCTTGAGCGATGGGTGCAAGGAGACGTGCAGCCCTCCCAGCAAAGGTTGGCCCTCTTCTACGATTACGCCTTTAGCCATGGCGTGCCGCTCAACAGGATCAAGGCCCAGCTTCGCACCGAAGAACTGGCGAAGACGGAATGCCGACTCCTCTTTCACGGTTCGAAATCCGGTATCGACGGGCCGCTGAGTCTTGCCCCGTCGCGCGCCAACAACGACTTTGGACGCGGCTTCTACTGCGGAGAAAACCTCGAGCAGTCCGCTATGTTCGTCAACCAGTACCCAACGTCTTCGATATACATGGTGGCCTTTGCGCCCGCAGGCCTTCAAGGGGCGCATTTCGTCGTTGACCAGGATTGGATGCTTGCGGTAAGCGCGTTTCGCGGCCGCCTCAAGGACTACGAGGGACACCCTAAAATGCAAGAGCTCATGAGGCGCGTCAGCGAAGCGGATTACGTTGTCGCGCCCATCGCCGACAACCGCATGTTCGAAATCATGGACGATTTCAGTCAGGGGTTCATCACCGACGAGCAATGCCAGCACGCCCTCTCGGCCACGGGGCTGGGGATGCAATGGGTGATAACCTCCGAGCAGGCGCTCAAGCAGACGACGCTTCTGGAGAAGTGCTATCTGAGTGCGGAAGAGCGCGGCTATTACGAGCGGAAGCGGAAAGAGGAGCTCGAGGTTGGCTTGGCCAAAGTGAAGGCGGCTCACCGCCAGTACCGTGGGCGCGGTCGCTATGTAGACGAGCTTCTGGGCGAGGAGGACCGATGAGGGAGTTCGACCATACGGGCTTGGCGCTGTGCCGCCTTCAAGGGGAGCTATTCGAGCGCTCTCTCGAGTCGTTCGGAGGAGGTTCCGCCATTTTCGTGCGGCGTTTCATGAACTCCTCGGTGGCGAAGCGTATGGACAAGGGGGGCTTCCCCTACGAGTCAAGCTCTTTGGAATCGCTGCTCGCCGAGCTTGACGCCGAGTACGGCCCAAGCGACTACGGAACGAAGAAGTTCGACGCCGAGGCCCTGTACTGGATGGGCTATCTCTATCGCTACTGGTCCTACGTCTTCGAGACGCCCAGCGCAAGCGTGTACAAGATCGCGGGTGCGCGGGAAATGAAAGGTTTGTACTTTCCGTACCATTCCCTTGATCCCGAACAGGCGGTCGAGCGCATCCTTGAGGCAAAGGGCTGTCCTCGGGAAGGCGATGTGGTTGAACGGGGCGTCGCGGCTCTTCGTGCCATTAGGGAAAGCGGTCGCTTCGAGTATGCCGTGGTCGTGCTGCCCGAGATAGTCAGTGAGGACGATCCGACTTTGGATGCCCGAATCGGCTGAAGCTCATTTTTGATCGGCTCGCTCGGAGTCTCGATGTACCGGAAGAGCCTAATTCTTGTCGTTGAGATGCGCGGTTTCGTCAAGACGGTCCAATAGATCTTGCCGGCTTGAAATGCCAATTTTTCTATAAGCATTGGACATATGATAGTTTACGGTTCCCCGCGCGATCGTGAGGGTCTCTTGGATGCGCTCGTAACTTCGCCCTCGTGCAAAGAGGAGAAGCACCTCGCTCTCGCGAGGGGTAAGATGGTAAAGAGCGGCAAAATTGTCCCATTGATCGAAGGGGTCTGCGACGGTTTCGGCGCCTGGGGGAGCATCCCCTCCGGCTAGTTGCTCTGCTGGGGCCTCCTGCGTAGCTTCTTTTATCTCTGGCCATATTGCCGAGTGGCGGCTGAATACGAGCTGATAAGCAGCGAAAGAGATGAACGCCCCTATCAAGCAGAGCGTATTGAGTTCGATGGGCGAGGAGGCAATTCCGCTGAATGCGTCTTGGGCGATGACGCGGGCTGCAACGATTTGTAATCCGAGGAATGATCCTATGGCGCAACCGTACACCATATTTGGGTCAAGCCGATAGGTATGACATATTTGCGCGGAAAGAGTCCATGTGAGCACCGATAATGCTGCGAAGCCGAGAAACAGTGCGTAGAAGGGCACTGCGCTCTGTATGCCAAGAATCGGTACTAAAAGGAAAGCGAGAAGTATAGCAGCGAATATAATCGTGTAAAGTTGAGTATCTTTCATTCTTCGCATATTGGCCACAAAGAAGAGAATGCCCAAAAACGTTATCTCTATCAGCGCAGCGGGAGCCGAGAGATTCGTGAAATCAAGGGGCGCGCAATAACGATAAATATTGTAGAGAAGGTTGATGGCGGCCCCCCATAGGTTGATAGCGAGAATGAACCGAATAAATGGTTGGCGCTCCGTTGTTAATCGGCTGCTCTTGCAACCCTCATCCGCGACAGAAGAATGCTTGCTCGATACAGCGCCTTTCTTTGCGACTGCAAGCATGAGTGCTGATCCGATAAGGTAGACTCCTCGGAAGACGGCTTCAAGGAGTGGCGAAAGGAAACAGCTCGTCAAGTGAACGATCGACATGAGAAGCTGGGCCATGATGGTCTCTGGGATGACTTCAGTCATGTTTTGTTTGCTGAAAAGAGAGCCCCACCCGAGAACAAGAATAGCGAGACCTGCTGCTGCGAGGAGGGGGCAAATTATGCTGACGACGAGATTATTGTCAATGAAAGATGGGGCAATGGTCCCAGCTGCAGCCATGGCGCTGAACAAAAGATAAAACATCCGCGCATGTTGTTTGCTGTCCCGAGCTCGCCTACGAAAGGCGATAGCAAAGAGCAGCGTGGTGAATGCTGCCAGGGTGAGAAGGTCAGCATGGCTTGCGGAGGCAGAAGAGGCCGAGAAGCCGCTTGCGCTGAACCATGCTAAAAGGAGGGCAAAACCCACAATGCGAGCGATCGCCATTGTTGCGTCAGCCCTTTTCCTCAGACGAGCATGGTTGTTTGCTATCGGACCCATTCCTTCATTATATCCATCTTGCTTTTTGCTCGCACCCATAGGTTTCTCTCGGGGTGCTTGAGGAATAAACAGAGAATTCGATATGATCACAGCGCTTGATCCTCCTCCTACCATGCTATTGGCTCCGGTATGGTGCCGGCGCAATACAGCTAAGGAAGGGAGATGTTATGGCAGCGTATTGTCGTGGTCGAGAGGGCGGTTCTCTTAGCCGTCGTGCTTTTCTGCAGGGAGGAGTTGCTGTTGGCGGAGCAGCGTTGGTTGGCGGGATGCTCGGGGGCTGCAGCCCCGATCAGTCTGGGAGCAATGCTGCGCCTTTGAGTCCAGTTGGGCTTCCGGACACGTGGGATGCTGAGTCTGATGTGGTGGTAGCTGGTTTCGGCGGTGCTGGTGCAGCGGCGGCGTGGGAGGCGCTGAACGCGGGTTCTACGGTAACCATTTTGGAAAAGCAAAGCAAAGCCGGTGGATCTACCAATATTTGCGGAGGTCTTATATACATGGGAGGGGGAACCCCTACCCAAATAGCAGCTGGGTTCGACGAGACGTCAGATAACTATTACCAATATCTTGTTGCAGCAACGGGTCCTGGCGTGAGCGAGGCGCATTGTCGCGTCATGGCTGACGAGTCGCTTGATTTATATCATTGGCTCGTGGATACGCTCGGCGTGGTCTTCCAACCCGGATACAATCCTCCGTGGCCCGAAGAGGAAAACTATGATGCCGGCTTGGCATGCACGGGCGATGAATTCAATCTCGATTATGTGGGGTACTGCGAAGCGGTGCCTCATAGCCACTGGGTTGAAGGTCTGACTGACGATCTGGAGGGTACGCTCACGGGGGCGAAAAATGGCTCGGGGTTCTTTGCCCCCCTCCAGAAAGCAGTCGAGAACTTATCCCCTGAAATTCTCTACAAAACACCGGCTGAACGTCTTATCGTGCATCCAGAAACGGGCAGAGTGGTCGGAGTACAAGCCGAGAAGGAGGGGAGGCCCTATAACGTCAAAGCCAACAAAGGGGTCGTTCTTTGCACGGGCGGTTTCGCATTCAATGACGCGATGGTCGAGCAGTATGTCCCCTATGCGGCTGGAAGCTTTGTCATAGGTACTGAAGGGGATACCGGCGATGGCATTCGCATGGGCCAGGGAGTTGGTGCTGATACGCGCCACATGAACTTTGCTTATGGGCAACTTTCCAACGGGGCATGGATAGCGCGCGATAGCGTGGTAGGCGGTCCCCTTCTGTTTAGCGCGCTTGTGAACAAGCGCGGGGTGCGCTTCATTGCCGAAGACCATTATGCGGGCTCCTATTATGCGCAAGTTGCCCGTAATCCTTATTACTTCCGCGATTACGAAACGTGCTATATGGTGTTCGACCAGCAGACGTATGAGCAAATGAATGAGATATCCGAGGTGGGCGCTGATGTCATTGTGGCCCAGGCTGACACTATCGATGCTTTGGCTGCAGCTCTCCAAATGCCGACAGGTGCTCTTGAAAACACCATCGCGTACTACAACGAATACGCTCAAAAAGGGGAGGATCCTCTGTGGATGAAACGACCTGCGTATACTCGACCAATCTCGAAGCCGCCTTTTTACGCCGTAGCGGCTACGACGCTCAACGGTCTTTTTACCTATGGTGGCCTTAAGATTAATACCGATGCTCAGGTGCTCTCAGCCATGGACGACACACCCATTCCGGGACTTTATTCTGCGGGCCGCAATGCGAGCGATATCCTTGGAACTGGCTATTGCGGTAGCGGCGCTTCCGTTGCAAGTTGCTACACCTTCGGGCGCATAGCGGGCAGAAATGTTGCCAGCGAGGAATCCTGGGCCTGAGACTGCACTTTTCCCTCCCTCTCGAAAGGGGCCGTTGTGTCGGCCCCTTTCGGTGTTTTGAGAGTGCCAGAGCGATTTGGCTTTTATCTCCCGTAGCGGTCGGCCACCCATTCCCGGGTGACTTCGGCGAAGGCACGGGTGGCGGCGGAGGCGGCCTCGCGCGAACGGACGGCGAGCGAGATGCTGCGGGAGCACTCGCGCTCGGCAGGCAGGACGGCGAGCGGGAACAGAGGGCGCGACAGAATAAGGCTCGGCAGCACGGAGAAGCCCAGGCCGGCGCTGACCATGGACATGACGGCGTAGTCGGAGTCCACCGTGAAGCGCACGTTGGGGGTGACGCCGTTGGCCTCGAACAGCGCCTCCATCTCGGAGGGGCGCGCGTTGCCCTGCAGCTGCACGTAGGGCTCGCGGGCTAAGGCTTCGGTGGGGAAGAAGGGGGCGCCCGCGAGGGGATGGTCCGGCGGCAGCACCACAAGCAGCGGGTCGGTGTGCAGCGGCACCGCCTCCAGGTTGCGCCGCTCGGGCGCGATGGAGAAGGCGCAGTCGGCGCGGCCCTCCCACACGGCGTTCACGAGCTCCTCCTCGTCGTCGATGCACAGAAGCTTCAGGTCGATTTTCGGATACTGGTCGAGGAAGGCCCGCGCTATGGAGGGAAACCACTCGATGGCCACGCTCGTGAAGGCTCCCACGCGCACAAGGCCGCCCTCCCGATCGGCAAGTTCGCGCACGCGGGCGGCCAGCGCATGCTCGTCGGCGTTGATCGCCTGCACAAGACCGAGCACTTCGCGGCCCTCGGTAGTAAGATGCACGCCGCCGTATTCGCGCAAAAAGAGCGTCAGCCCCAGCTCTTTTTCCAAGGCGTTCACCAGGTAGCTGATGCCAGCCTGAGTGTAGCCCAGTTCCTCGGCGGCGGCCTTGAAGCTGCCGAGGCGCGCCACTGTGAGGAACGCGTCGTATTTCTGGTTGGCCATAAGGCGCCTCCTGGGGGTGCGGATAAGCCTGCTCTGTGTTGTGCGTCTGCACAATTATAAGACTTTCTTAAAATGTTTTACAAGAAGTCTCGTTTTACTTTTTCCTGCTCGGAGCTTAGTATAGCCATCGTTCCAAATTCAGAGAAAGAACGCCCCAGGTGGGGCTTGGATTTTTGCGCTTTGAAGGAGGTTGCGCGCCGCCATGTGCCGGATGCGGGTCGCGACGAAGCTGAGAGGAGGAGCCATGAGTCATTGGAAGCAGGCGCGTTGGCCGTTCGTGGTCTTCGTGCTCATTGAAGTGGTCATTTTCGGATCGGGCAGCGCTGTGACGAAGTTCGCCTACGACTCCATCACGCCTCTGTGGTGCCTGGCCGTCCGCTTCGGCTTGGCCACGGCGGTGTTCGCCTTCTTCTTCGGGCGCCGCATCGTCGCGCGGCTTCGCAACGTGAAGGTGCGGTTGTGGCTGCCCCAGGCGCTGTGCATGGGCATTTCGTATCTGTGCTGCAACGTGGCGCTCGACCTTACCACCGCCACCAACGTGGGGTTCCTCGTGGCGCTGCCGGTGGTGTTCGCGCCCTTCCTCTCGACGGTGGTGGAGCGTTCCCGCTACCCGCGCGCCATCATTCCCTTTCAGGTGGGAGTAGCCGGCGGCCTGTACCTTCTGTGCAGCCAGGGCGGCAGTCTCGCCGTGGGGCCGGGCGAGCTTCTGGCTTTAGGGTCTTCGGTGGCGCTGGCCGGCGCGCTCGTGTTCGGCAAGCAGGCGCTGGCCGAGCTTGACGCCGTTACGGTGGCCGGCACGCAGATCGCCGTGGCCTTCGCGCTGTGCCTGGGATGCGCTCTGGCGTGGGAGCCGATGCTGGACGTGGCCGCCGTGCGGCCGGTGGCCTGGGGTATCATCGTGTTCTTGGCGTTGTTCTCCACCTGCCTGGCGTTCTTCCTGCAGAGCTTGGCGCTCGACCGCCTCTCTTCCACGACGGTGTCGCTGCTGCTGACCGGCGAGCCGGTGTTCACGGCCCTATTCGCCTATCTGTTCCTGGGAGAGACGCTTTCGGCGATGGGGCTTCTGGGTGCCGCGGTCATCGTGGGCACGGTGGTGGCCGCCACCTGGGCCGACGGACGCACGGGCGCGCCGGCTCCCGGGAAGGTGCCGGCCTCTGCTCCTGCTGCGATGTCGGCAGTGCCGGCGGCTTCGGTTGCAATGGCGACTTCGGCGGGGGCACCTTCTGCGCCGGCTCCCCTCGTCCCGTTGCACCGTCGGGCCGTGGCTCCTCCGCGCTTGTTCGTGCGCAGCCGTCGAAAAAACCGGATGGCCGCGTAGCGTTTTCCGGCTTCGTTTTCCGAGCTTCTCTTGCCCGCCCCGGTGCGCTTCGGCTGCGCCGGGGCTTTGCCCTACTCCGCCACGATGACGCCGAGGCGGCGGGCTAAGGCTGCGGCCTGATAGACATTCATCTTCGTGCCGTAGATTTCCGCCATGGTGTCGGAGAGCGCCACGCCCTCCAGCTGACAGGTGGAGAAATCGAGCCCGAGCAGGGGTGTGCGGAAGAAGCTCGTGCCGATGAAGCGGTCGTCGTCCAGCGTCACGTAGTGCAGCTCCATCTCGGCCATGTCGGCACCGGAGAAATCGCAGCGTGTGGCCGATACGGCCCAGAAACGGCAACGGTTGAAGGCGCCGAAGTCCAGCGTGCAGTCTTCAAGGGCCACGTGCTCCAGGTTCGCCTCCATAAACGACGCGCCCGTGAGCTTGCAGTTCTTGAAGGTGCAGCGGGTGAAGCCGGCGTTGTCGAAGTAGCTGTTGGCGAAGTCGCATCCTTCGAACACCGTGTCGGTGAACAGCGAACCGGAGAAGTCACAGCAGGAGAGGAAACAGTTCGCGAACCGGGCGTGGGCCGCTTGCAATTCCGAGAAGTTCTCGTCGGCGATGATGAGGCCGCTCGCGTCGATGGCCTCCAGGGGCTCGTCGGCGCCGCCGCGCAAGTCGTCGGCCTCCAGAGCGCGCAGCTCTTCCGGGATGGTCGGCAGCGACAAGGTGCGCTGGGCCGCCGCCGTCTCGTAGGCGGTTTGGACGGGATCGGGAATAGCGGCCACGGGACGATCCTTTCTCCGGTGCGGCACGGCAGGGGCGGTGATGTAGCGGGAAGCAGGCTGCGAATCGTCTAACGCTGTAGGCCGTGTCGGCGATAGTGCCGTCATTTTACTACTTCCGCAGAAGCATTGCGCCGCGCTGTTGCTTGCGAGGCTCTTTTTGTGCAGGAAATTGCGATAGGGAGAGTCTAAAAGACGATCCGTTGCGGAACGGATCGTTTGGAAAATCATGTGACCTGGGAAAACGTCACGAACGCAAAAAGCTGAGCCCATGGCGGTCGTCGTCAGGTTCTCCCTATCGCAATTTCCTGCACAAAAATGCTTTGTCGGGCTGCATGGCGGGTGTGGAACGGTGAAGTTTACAGGTGCTCTTCGTGCGGTTCGAAAGCATGAGGCCGGCGATGGTGAGGGCGACGCCGCCGACGATGGGAGGCGTCATCGGCTCGCCGAGCACGAGGGCTGAGGCGGCGCCCGTGAGCGCCGGTACCAGGTAGATGTAGGTGCTCGTGACGACGGCGCCGAGATGCTTCACGGCGAAGTTCCAGGTGGCGAAGCAGGCAGCTGAGGCGCCGAGTCCCAAGAAGAGCAGGTTCGCAACGACGAAGGGGTCGACCAGGCCCAGTGCGGGGAAGGCCCCTGCAAAGGGAACGGCCGGCATCATGAACAAAAGGCCCCACGCGAAGATGCGCTTGGTGGCGGCCAGCGTTTCGTAGCCCGCGTCGGCGATGCGATCGACGAGGGTGGAGTAGACCGACCACACGAGGGCGGCGACGAAGGTGGTGCTCCAAACGAGGATGGTGAACAGGGCGAGCGCGTGCGCTTCCATGGGCGCACCTGCTCTGGCGACGAAGCAAGCGCGTCCGCAGGATCGGCTCCGGCGATGGCGCGCTGGTAGAAGCCGGGCGTCATGCCGAGACGTTCCTTGAAGGCGCGGGTCAGGTGAGCCTGGTCGGAGAAGCCTGCCGCCCAGGCGGCGTCGGCGCAGATAGCCCCGGCGGCGAGCGCCTCCCGGGCGGCCTCCACCCGCAGCGAGGCAAGGTAGCGCATGGGTGTGAGCCCGAAGGCGGCGGTGAACGACCGCAGGGCGCGGTACTTGTCGAGGCCGGCCGCAGCGCACGGTCTCGTGATGTCGGGATGAGCGGGGCTGTTGGGTATGTGGGGCATGAGTCATCTCCATAACAAAGAGAGATGATAGCCATTTGCCCGTAGATTTCTTGCATGAAATTGCAGCGGCGCACCATGCGGTCTTGCGGACGATGAGGGCGCCGGGGAACGTCGCGGGCGGTGGGGAGCGGATGACGCTGCGACCTACCGCCACCAGGCGATGGCGATCTGGGTACGGTTTCTCAGGCCGCACTTCTGCAGGATGGCCGAGATGTGGTTGCGCACGGTGCCCTCGGACAGGTACAGCGCCTGCGCGATCTCGCGGTTGTCGAGCCCCTCGGCGATGAGCTCAGCGATATCGCGCTCGCGCTGCGTGAGGCCCTCGGCGAAGGCGGGGGCGGGGGCGGCCTGGCTGTTATCGGGGTGCGACAGAGAGTCGTCGAAGGCGGCTCCGGCGCCGTTTGCTGGCCGTTGCCCGATGAGCGCGCTCACGCGGTCGGTGACATCGGATCCCAGGACGATCTGGCCTTCCATGACGGAATGCAGCGCTTCGGCCAGACCGCGCGCCTCCTGCTTGATGAGGTAGCCGCGGGCCCCGATCGCCAGCGCGCGCACGATGTAGTCGTCGTCGGCAAAGGTGGTGAGGAAAACGATGCGCGCCTTCGGGTGGGCGGCGAGGATGGCCTCACCGGCGGCCAGACCCGACAGATCGGGCATGCGGATGTCGAGGAGCATGATGTCGGGATGGTGCTCGTTGAAAAGCGCCGCCGCCTCGGCCCCCTTCGTGCTGAGGGCCGCCACGCGCACATTGCCGCGCGCCTCCAGTATCGTGCGCAGCGATTGGGCCACGAGCTCGTCGTCGTCCACGATGATGACGGAGAGGGGAGATGGGGCGCTCATGGGCGAACCTCCTGGGTTTTGGGGAAGGTGGCGAAGACGCGGGAGCCGGTGCGCGGTGGGGGCAACGGTCCGAACGAGAAGGTGCCGCCCAAGGCCGTCGCGCGCTCTTCCATCGAGGCGAGACCGAGGCCGCCCTCGCCGACCAGGTTCGCCGCGCGCCCGTTGTCCTCGATGGCGAGCTGATAGAAGCCGGGGAACTCGAGGAGGGAGACGGCGACGCTCGTGGCGCGCCCGTGCGTGCGGGCGTTCGCGAGCGCCTCGCGCACGATAGCCACGACGGCAAGGGCGACAGGGCGTGGAAGGCTTTCGGCCTCGAAGGCGAGCGTGCCGGCAATTCCCGGGAATTCCCCGATCAGCTCGGCCAAGGTGGTCTGTGGATCGAAGGCCTCGTCGTGCAGGTCGTGCACGCTGGCCCGCACGGTGCCGAGGGCCTCGTGGAGGGTGGCGCCGACCGCCGACAGCTCTTCGGCAAGCGCCGGATCGTCCTCGTGCGTGACGGCGAGCGCCTCCATTTGCAGCACCGAGCGGGTGAGCAGGTGGCCGACGTTGTCGTGGATCTCCCGCGCGATGCGGGCTCGCTCGGCCAGCACCGCGCAGCTCACTTCCAAATCTTGCCGCTCGGCGAGGTCGCGAGTGCGCTCGGCCAGCGCGAGGCGGTCTTCCTGCACGGCGTCGCGCCATTGGCGGAGCGAGGCGCGCTCGGTTTGAACTTTGGTCGTGCGCCGGGCGGCCAGGCAGGCGAGCGCTCCCAGCAGAAGGGCGGCTGCCGCCAGCGCGCCGCTTCCGGACACTGCGGCGCCCAGGAGGGCCGCGGGCCATAGAAAGCGCAAGGGACCGAGGTTCTGCGCCACGGCGGCGTAGGCCAGAAGCGGCACGAAGGCGGCCAGGGCTGGCGCGGCGAGCGCGGCGATGAGGTAGGCGGCGGAGATGGCGGGACGTGCGACGCGGATGAAGCGCGCGGCGCTGGCGGGGCTTGCGGCGCTGGCGGAGGCCTGACGCTGCGCACCGCCTTCGCCGCGATCGAGCAGTTCGAGCGCGCCCGTGGCGATGAGGGCGAGAAGCGGCGCCGCTACGGCTGCGGGGGCAGCGGGAGCGAGCAGAAGGAGGGGAAGCCCCAGCCCGAAGAGAACGATCTCGTCGACGATTCTATCCATGGGGCCATTATAAGGCGCACGTTCGCGAAGCAAGGGGCACGTCGACATTCGTGACATTTGGCACTTCTGCGGCGCGGCGGTTCTTGGAATAATGGGGCCATGACCGATAGGGGAAGGAGCGCTCATGGACGGCGAGCTTACGAACGGCAGCGCGCGGATCGGCGCGCTGAGGATCGATGGCACGCAGGATGGCGCGCAGGGCGACTGCGCGAGAGACGATAGCGCACGGGCCGGCGCTATGTCGGCGCCCATCGTCGAGGTGCGCAACTTGGTGAAGCGCTACGGAGACGTGGTGGCGCTCGACCACTTCGATTTGCGCATCGAGCCCGGCGAGATCTTCGGGCTTTTGGGCCCGAACGGTTCGGGCAAGACGACGGCCATCAATTGCATATTGCAGCTGCTCACCTTCGACAAGGGCGACATCTGCCTGTTCGGCGAGCCCATGACGCCCACGCGCTACGACCTGAAGCGCAAGATCGGCGTGGTGCCGCAGAACGTGGCGCTGTTCGAGGAGCTCACCGTGCGGGAGAACATCGACTTCTTCTGTGCCCTGTACGTGGACGATCGGCGCGAGCGGGCGCGGCTCGTGGACGAGGCCATCGCGTTCGTGGGTCTTGAGGACTACGTGAAGTTCCGCCCGCGCAAGCTATCTGGCGGCCTTCTGCGGCGGCTCAACATCGCCTGCGGCATCGCCCACAGGCCCCGGCTCGCCTTCTTCGACGAGCCGACGGTGGCGGTGGATCCGCAGAGCCGCAACGCCATTCTGGAGGGCATCCGCCGCATGAACGCGCAGGGCTGCACCGTGGTGTACACGAGCCACTATATGGAAGAGGTGGAGGAGATCTGCTCGCGCATCATGATCATGGATCGCGGCCGGTCGGTGGCCGTGGGCACCAATGTCGAGCTGAAGGCCCTAGTGGGGGCCGGCGAGCGCATCATCGTGGAGGTGGCGGCGCTTGGTGATGCCGTGCGCGGGCGCCTGGCCTCGCTGCCCCATGTGCGGCGCGTGACCTACACCGAGCCGGAGCTGGTCGTGCAGTGCGAGCAGGGCGGCCACAACGTGGGCGACGTGCTGGGCGTGCTTGCGGACGCGGGGTGCGCCGTGGGCCGCGTCTATGCCGAGCCGCCCACCTTAAACGATGTGTTCCTCGAGATCACCGGTAAAGAGCTGAGGGATTAGGAGCGGGCTATGGGCACGTTGTTCGCAAGCACGTTGCGGGCGCTCGTTCGCGAGAAGAGCCTGTTCATCTGGTCTTTGGCCTTCCCCATCCTCATGGCGACCATCTTCATGTTCATGTTCGCGAACTTGGACGGCGCCATGGAGTTCGACCCCGTGCCCACCGGCGTGGTGGCCGATGAGGCGTGGGGCGCGTCGCCGTTTTCAGCGGTGGCGGAGGCGCTGGGGGAAAGGGGCGACGATCAGTTGCTGGACGTGCGCCGCTTCGCCGATGGGGAGGCGGCCGCATCGGCCCTCGTCGACGGCGAGGTGATGGGGGTGTTCTCCGTCGACGAGGACGGCGAGCCGGTGCTGTCCCTGGCGCCGGGGCTGCAGATCGGTCAGACGACGGATATGGACGCCATCGATCGCAGCATCCTGGAATCGGTGGTGGGCACCTATGTGCGCGACGCCGACCTGATGACATCCGTCGCCCGCGAGAACCCGGGGGCCTTCGCCGATCCGAGCCGTCTGGAGGCGATGTTCTCGAGCGTCGATGCGACCGAGGAGGTCTCGCTCACCCACGCCGCGCCCAAGGAGTCGGTGCGCTTTTACTACGCGCTGTTCGCCATGGCGGCCCTGTTCGGCGCCCAGATCGCCGTGGTGGCCGTCTGCTGGACCCAGCCGAACCTCTCGCCGTTGGGCGCGCGGCGGGCGCTGGGGGCCATCGGGCGCACGCGCACGCTTCTGGCGACGCTTTTGGCCTGCTGGCTGCTGTCGTTCTGCTGCCTGCTCATCGCGTTTCTGTACACGCGTCTTGTCGTGGGGGTCGACTTCGCCGGCCGCGAGGGCCTGTGCGTGGCGGGACTGGGCGCCGCATCGCTGCTCGCCTGCGCCCTGGGCACGGCGCTCGGATCGCTTCCCAAGTTGGACGTGGGGTCGAAGACGGGCATTCTCACCGGGGTGGTGTGCCTGCTCTCGCTGTTCACGGGGCTCTACGGCGAGCCCTGCATGGAGCTGGCCGATATGGTCTCGCGGGAATTCCCCGTGCTGGCCTCGCTGAACCCGGCGAAGGCCATCTGCGATATGTTCTACAGCCTGTACTACTACGATGGGCTGGAGGTGTTCGCGGGGAACGTGGCGCTCATCGGCCTGTTCTCAGTCGCGCTGTTCGCCGTAGGGGCCCTGTTTGTGAGGAGGCAGCGCTATGCAAGCCTGTAGATATGCCTTGGAAGTGGTGGCGAAGCATCCCATCTATCTGCTGGTGTACGTGGGCTTTTTGAGCCTCATGGGCCTGTTTATCACCAGCGGCGTGTACCCGCCGGCGACAAGTGCGGGCTACGAGTCGGCCGAGGTGCCCTTCGCGGTGATCGATCGGGATCAAAGTGACTTATCGCGCTCGGTGGCGGCGTTTCTCGAAGAGCGGGGAACGTCGGTCGAGGTGGCCGACGAGGCGCGGGCCTGCCAGGATGCCGTGGCCACGGGCTTGGTGGACTATCTGCTCATCGTGCCCGCCGGGTTCGAGGAGGGCTACCTGGCGGCGGCCCGCGACGGCGGCGACGGCCCGCATCTTGAGACGGTGTTCAGCTTCCAATCGATGGCGGCCACGCTGGTCGATACCCAGGTGAATCAGTATCTGGGGCTGGTGCGGGCCGCGGCGGTGCTCGAGCCGGACGCATCGCCGGAGGCGCTGGTGGCCCAGGCCGAGGCCTCCGCGCAGAAGGAGCCGCGCATCGAGGAGGTTTCCGTCCCGGGTGCGGCGGTGGGGAGCGAGGCCTTCGTTTTCTACCTCATGTGGAGCGCCTACCCGCTCACGGTGGCCGTGGTGGTGTCGGTGGGCATTCTCATGGGGGCCTTCAACCGCACCGACGTGCGGCGGCGCGTTGCCGTCTCCTCCACCTCGGGCTTGGGTCTGGGGCTGCAGAAGGCGGCGGCGGGGCTCGTCGTGGCGCTTCTCGTGTGGGCCGTTATCATGGGCATCGGCCTTGTCGCATTCGGCTATTCCGCATTCACCCTCGCACCGGCCGATCTTGCCTGCGTGCTGGCGGTGGAGCTCGTGTTCGTGCTCATCCCACTGGCCATCGCGTTTCTGCTGGGACAGCTGGGCTGCGGCGAGAGTGTGTCGAACACCGTGGGCAACATCACCGGCATGGTGCTGACGTTTCTAGGCGGCACGTGGATCAGCCTGGATCTTATGCCCGAGGCGGTGCGCGTCGTGGCCACCTTCACGCCGGTGTACTGGCTCGGCGAGGGCCTGCGCGCGGCGGTGGGCGATGCGACGGGGTCGGCGGCGGAAGGCGTCGCGCTTGCGGTCGGCGTGCTCTTGCTGTTCGCGGCGGCCATCTTCGTTACGGCGCTCGTGGTGGGCCGGATGCGCGCGACCAGCGACGACGCCGGCGGCAATGCCGCGGCCGCTGTGCCGAGGTAGCGCCGTGGGCGCCGTGCCGGGATCGCGCCGCACGCTGCGCCGTGGGCGCTGTGCCGCGAGGTACGTGGGATGTGCTATCGTCTTGGCGCTCTGCTTTCCATTTGCCCCAGCGGTGAACTTGTGGCACAATACGGACTCGCGCGTTTAGGCGCGTAATATGTTCGGTCGCGTGGCGCAGCGGGAGCGCAGGTGCCTTACAAGCACAAGGTCGGGGGTTCAAATCCCTCCGCGACCACCATGAATTGAAGCAGAAAGCCCCAGGTTGCCTGGGGCTTTCTTGTTTACCCTGGCATTCCCCTCGCCCTTGGGACGCCAGTGCGGTCGAGGATGCGACTCCATGACGGTTGGCGCGAGGAACGAAACGGGACATTCCCGCGTCATTTTTACGGTCGTGATCTTGCATGATGTCATCGTTTCCGAAAGTCAGGAGAAGCGATGGCAATCAACAAGACGAAATGGGGTGCTCTGGCCTGCGGGCTGTGCTGCGCGTTGTGCGTGGCCCTCTACTTGGCCAGCGTGCGCGGGGAGGTGGACGCGGCCCGAGCCGAGGCGCTTGAGCGCTATGGGGGCGATCAGGTGGAAGTGTGCGTGGCCAAGCGCGACTTGGCGGCGGGCGAGGTGGTGGACGCCTCGGCCGTCGTCACGAAGATGTGGGTGGCCGATCTTCTGCCCGACACTGCCGTGACTGATTCCTCCCAAATCATCGGTAGACGTCTGGGTTCGAACGTCATCAAGGGGGAAGTCCTCTGCTTCCGGCGCACCGAGGTGTCCGACTCCGAACTGGCGGTGCCTGCGGGCATGGCCGCCATCAGCGTGCCGGCGCGGCCCGTGCAGGCCGTGGGTGGTTCGGTGGAGCCGGGTATGGAAGTGGACGTGTACGCCACGGGCCCCGTGTCCACGACCAAGCTGGTGGGCGGCGCTCTGGTGCTGGCCACGAGCGCTGCGTCCGAATCGGGGGCGACGGCGGAGTGGGTTGCGTTGGCCGTCGAGCCCGAGCGGGTTCAGGAGGTCGTGGCGGCGGCGCAGAACTTGGAACTTTATTTCGCGCTGCCGGCCTTGGGTGGCAGCACGCCATCGGACGGTTCGACGGGAGAGGAGGTTCGCGAAGCGGCGCCTCAGGGGCAGGAGGCGGCAGAGCCGTCGGCTTCGGCGGAGACGCCTGTGGAGGGCCCCGCCGCCGAGGCGCCTTCCGCTTCTGGGCAACCAGCGGCGCCTGAGAGAGGAGCGACGGGGGAAGGAGCGAACCTATGACGAAGCGCAAGCGTTACTTGCTCTGCGGCCACGGCGAGAGTCTGCCGATGGCGGAAGACGGCGCAACCTCGCTTTCTTCGGTGTTGGAGGAGCTGGCTGTGGAAGTGTGCGCCGAGGCGGTTTCGGCTCGTTGGCGCGTCAACGAGGAGCATTTCGATTTCGTGTGGGTGTCGTGCTGCGAAGGGGCAGAGCCCATTAATCTCGCTGCGGCCTGCAAGCGCGACAGTCCGCAGACGGCCGTCTATCTTGTGACGGCGGATCGCACGGGATCGGTGGCCTCCCGGGCTCAGGCCGCCGAGCTGGACGGCATCGTGTCCCCCGCGGAGCTGGGGGAGTATTTGCTGAAAGAAGCTGCGCGCAACATCGATGGCGACAGGGGCGATGGGGAATCCGTCGCGCTGGCGCTACCCGACTCCGAAGGCGTCCGACAAGCTCTCACGACGGCAAAAACGCAGGAAGAGAATCGCGCGGGCTTTCTGCTGACGGTGGTGAGCGGGAGCGGTGGTGCGGGTAAGAGCACGGTGGCGACCCTTGCGGCCCTTCTCGGGGCTCGGCGCGGCCTGCGCACGGCGCTGCTCGACGCTGATCTGCAGTTTGGGGATCTCGCGGCCCTGATGGGAGACGCTCCGTCGGTGCCGGTTGAAGAAGTTGCGAGAACGGGAGCAGTGCCCGATGAGCTGAGTGGGGCGCCGCTGGTGCTCGTCAGCGCTCCGCGCGCCCTGGAGCGCTCGGAGGTCGTAGCGGCCTCCATGGGATCGGTCGTCGACGTCCTCGTCGCCTCCTTCGATTTCGTGATCGCGAACACGGGAGGCGGCTGGGACGACGTGCATCTCCTTCTGCTGGAACGGGCTGCCGCCTCCCTGTTCCTCGTCGACCAGCGCGCCTCCTCGGTACGTGCCTGCCGCCATGCCCTCGATTTGTGCCTGCGCTGCGGCATTGCAACGGGATCGTTTCTGCTCGCCGTGAACCGCTGCACGCGTCATGCGCCCTTCACGTCCATCGACGTGTCCAGTGCGTTGGATGGGGCCCATGTAGCGGAGCTGGCCGACGGCGGTCGCGAAGTGGAGGAGCTGCTCGGCGCGGGCATGGCGCAGAGCCTGGTAGAGGCTTCGAGCCCTTTGTGCATAAGCATCGAGGGTGTTCTCGACGAGCTGCTGCCCTTGGCTTCTCGTCCTGCAAGTGCGGGGGTGCAGGCTCCTCTCGCCCGCATCGGCTTGGCGCCCAAGGCAGACGCGGGGTTGCGGGGCAAACAGCGCAAACGCAAGGGTCGCGCGAGCCGTCGCGAGGCCGCCTTGGCCAAGGGCGCATCGTAAGGAGGTGAGGAAATGTCTCTTCTGGAATGGGTTCGCGTGGCGGAAGACGCCCGCGATCAGCAAGACGATGAGCGCGTGGCAACGGGGCTCGAGTCCTTGCGGATGGCCGTGGGCGAGCTGGTTCCCCTGGATAGGGTCGCGCTCATCGCCGTCGACAGCCCGGAGCGGGCGCGCAACGAGATCCGGGCCGCCTGCCGGAGGCTCTCGACGCGAGATCCGTGGAAGGCGCTTGCGCCCGCGGTGTTCCGCGACTTGGTGGAGGGCCTGATCAGCACGGTGTTCGGGCTCGGGCCGCTGGAGGATCTGATTGCCGACGAGACGGTGACTGAGATCATGGTCAACGGAACGGACAGCGTGTACATAGAGCGCGACGGCCGCCTGTCCCGAGCGAGCGTGAGCTTCGAGAGCGACGAGCAGGTGCGGGCGCTCATCGATCGCATTTTAGGCCCTTTGGGCCGGCGGGTCGACGAATCGTCGCCCATGGCCAGCGCCCGCTTGCCCCAGGGCCATCGCGTCAACGCGGTGCTGCCGCCGCTCTCCCTCAATGGGCCGCTGCTCACCATTCGCGCCTTCACGCGGCGCGTCATGACGCTGGCCGAGCTGAAAGCGAGAGGTTCGTTCGACGAGACGGTAGAGCAGTTTCTCATTTGGGCTGTGGGGTCGCGCCGTTCCATTGCGGTTTCCGGTGGCACGGGCAGCGGCAAGACGACGCTCTTGAACGCCCTTTCCTGCCATATCTCCCACGAGGAGCGCGTCATCACCATCGAGGATGCCGCCGAATTGAAGTTCGACGAGCACCCCCACGTGGTGCGCTTGGAAGCCCGGGCGCCCAACGCCGAAGGCACCGGCGAGGTGACCATACGGGAGTTGGTGGTGAACGCCCTGCGCATGAGGCCCGATCGCATCATCGTGGGCGAATGCCGCTCCGACGAGGCCATCGACATGCTGCAGGCCATGAACACGGGCCACGACGGATCGCTGACGACGCTGCATGCCAACGCCCCGCGCGAGGCGGTGGAGCGCCTGGTGACCATGGTGCGGTTCGCCGTGGAGCTGCCTCCCGATGCCATCGAGGCGCAGATCGGCAACGCTTTAGATCTGATCGTGCAGACGGCGCGCCGTCCTGGGGGCGCCCGCTGCATCTCCGAGATCGCCGAGGTGTCCTTCGACCACGGGCGCCGCCGCTGCGTCGTTCGCACGCTGTACCGGTGGGAAGTGGGCCAGGAAGCGGGCTTTTGGCTGGACTATCCGCAGTGGGTCGACCGGCTGGCTCCCATGGGCCTGGCGGACAGACGGGAGGTGAAGACATGGATGCGGTCGTTGGACTTGCGGCAGTCGGCGTAGTCTCGTCGGGGGCGGCGGGGTATCTGGTCGCGCGGCTTGCGACGATCCGGCACGAGCGCCTTCGCCGTACCTGGGCCCTTGCGGCCGAAGGTGGTCGGGGAGCCGCCCACCCCGGGCTTGCTTGGCGCTTGCGCCACGGGGTGTCGGGCTTGCGGCCGGTCGCCGAGGCGCTCCTGCGC
>CABSMC010000014.1 GCA_902478715.1 uncultured Adlercreutzia sp. | reverse complement strand
CTTCGTGACGCCCGAGGAATTCTCGTGGGCGAAAGAGGAGGCCGCGCGCAAGAAAGGGCTTGATACCTCGGCCGCCGAGCTGCTGACCATTGAAGAGGGCCTGTGCGCCCAGATCATGCACCTAGGCCCCTACGACGACGAACCAGCCACGGTGGCGCTGCTGGACGCGTTCATCGCCGAGCAGGGACTCGAGAACGATATGTCGGACACGGCCGAGGGGCGCCATCACCACGAGATCTACCTGTCGGATCCGCGCCGCACCGCGCCGGAGAAGCTGAAGACGGTTCTGCGGCATCCGGTGCGGCCGCAGGATTAGCGCAGCGTCCCCTGATTGACGATACGCCCAACAACGCGACCGCGTCGCGCGGGACATTGCGCCCCGGCGCGCCCCTGCTAGCGCACAAGCTTCATCTCGACGTGCATGATGCCGCCGTCGTCGAACTCGTCGGAGGTGCGCACGAAACCGAGCTTCTCGTAGAAGCCTTGGGCATAGGCCTGGGCCTCGATGGTGATGACGTCGGCGTCCAGCTCTTGCTGAGCCACGCGAATGGCCTCTTCCATGATGCGTCGGCCCATGCCACGCCCGCGCTCTACCGCGATGACGCGCCCGATGGAGGCCGTCGGGTGCGTGACGCCGGCCGGAAGTACCCGCGCATAGGCGGCAAGCGCCCCCTCATCGTTGCGGAAGTACAGGTGGATGGCCTCCTTGTCGGCATCGTCCACCTCCTGGTAGGGACTCTGCTGCTCCACGAGAAACACCGCGCAACGCAGCTTCAAAAGCTCGTGGTACTCGTCCAGACTCAATTCGTTAAACCGCTTCGCCACCAATTCCATAGCCAGCCTCTTTCTTGGTCGGGCAACCGCAGAACCCGCTGGAGCGAGCGCAGATTCCACGGTTGCCGCACTCTTACTCATGGAGCTATTGTAACGTGCCTATTCGCGAGAAGCCGCGATGCTCCGTCGATCGCTCCCGACAATCATCCGAGGTTGTCTGGGCAAGAATTTCGACTTGTTAGACTTCCGCCCAGACGATTGCAAGACTTTGCTCGATCGCTCCTTCCCGGAATATAGCGCGATCAGGCATTTCTTCGGTCGTATTTTACGCAGCTCCCTCTGAGTCCGACCCGCGGCTGCAGGGAATGTCTAACAACTCGGAATTTTGCCCCGTGAAAAGCGCTCCTCTTGTCTCCAAGGGCCGCGCCACTTCTTGACAACTCGGAAATGCAATATATAATTTACAAATGGAAGATATATCTTGCATCATCCGAGAAGTCCGAAAGAGGACGGAAGAACAGCACCCAAGCGCAACCTGGTAGAGGGCGGCGCAGGCGGGGTGGTCAAGGCGCTAGGGTTCCGGAAGCACGCCATCCAAGCGCAACCTGGTAGAGGCCACTCAGAAAGGAGCGAAGCGTTTCGTGAACGAAGAGAAAAACCTGCGAATGAGGGACGCACGCATGCGGCTCGGCCTTTCCCAAACCGACTTGGCCGAGCGCGTAGGCGCCACGCGGCAGACCATCGGGCTTATCGAGGCGGGGCGCTATAACCCGAGCCTCAAGCTTTGCACGGCCATCTGCAAAACCCTGGGCGTTACCCTGAACGACCTGTTTTGGGACGAGGGCGGCGCATCGTAGGCAGCGCTTGCGCCCGGAACAAAGCCACATCGTGTTAGCAAGACCGGCGAGCGCAAAGCCACGTCGCCGCACAACCAACTGTCATTCGACGTGGAGTTATCCCCCTGCAACGACACAACTTTGGAACGAGGAGGTTCCGTCATGAAAATCATCGATCGCTGGAACGAGTTCATGGGCCCGAAAGACGAGCGCCTGGCTGCGGAATCAAACCGCTGCGCCGCCGTGGGCTACACCGTTCTCATCATCGGCTCGGCCCTGTGCCTGTACTACGGCATCATGTTGAACCAGGTGGCCGAGACGACCGGTCATCCCCTGCTCACACCTTTGGGGCAGTCCGTCTTCCCCGTGGACACGGCCCTACTTATCATCATTCTCGCCTCGGGGCTCATCTCCACGTACCTGCAGGTGCGCAGCGGCACCTTCGACACCCATACGCGCATCGCCCAAGCGGATCGCATTCCCTGGGACTACGTGGCCCTGGTATCGCTTCTGTGCGGCCTCGGGCTGGGCGTCACGACGACGGCCATGCGCATTCTCGCGGAAGTGCAGATCGTCGGCGTCGAGAACGTGACCTGGGGCGGTGACATCGCCATCGGCGTCGTCTACTTCACTCTGGCGTTCTTTTTGGCCTTCGGCCTGTTTGCCGCCACCTTCCACAGCGCCATCGACCGCCGTCGCCAGCTGGAGCGAGAGCTGGAGGAATAGCCGGAAGCGCGCACCCGGCAGCATCCCCCACCGCCCGCTTAGGCATGGCGCTCACTGCGCCAGAGCGAACTCGCGGATGGTGCGGTCGATGGGCTCCATGAGGGCCACAGCCACCGCCTCGTCGCGGCAAATTCGCATGGCGCCGCCGCGGTAGTCGAGCACCACCTCGCCGGTCACCTCGTCCCACAAAAGCAGCTTCGAGAAGAAGTGCCCGTTTTCGTCGGCCTGCCCGCGCGCGGCCCCTTCCAAATAGTCGGCAGAGAACTGGAAGGCGCGGCGGGACTGCAGAAACGACAGCTTGCCGCGAATGTCCTCCAGAAAGGGGGCGCCGTCGGAGTCCACGACGTCGCCGGCGTGGTTGCGCAGGCCGGCGATGGCCACCACCGGGCGATCGCCATCAATGATGGAAATCTCAGCCTTCACTTTCCGCAACCGGCGCGGCGCCGGCGCATCGGCGAGCCAGGTGTCGGGGCGTTGGGGCTCCATGCCGGCCGCATACTCCTCGGCCAGCGAGTGCATGGCCGTGCGCACCGACGGGTAGAACTTGAAGTCCTGCATGAGCCGGCGCAGCTCGTAGCGGGTGTAGTGGTCGCTCGTCTCCTTGATGGGCCGCACGAGCTTCACGTGCACGCCGCGCGCCATGAGGGAGCCCAGCGTCTCGTCCAGCTTATCGGCGGCGGTCGTGTCAATGGTGTCGAGCTTCGACAGCTTCAGGATAAGGGCCTCGTTGCCGGCGGCGGCCGCCTCTATCTCCTCCTGAGCCTTCGCGATGTTCATGAAGGACAAATCGCCCGAGAGTTTCACCGTGCCGAGCGCGTAGCCCACCTCGATGTCCTTCTTCGCCGGCAGGTCATCGGGCTTGTAGGGCACCGCGCCCAGAAGCTCGGGGCCGGAGGTGTCGATCTTCTCGCGGCCGGCGCGCAGGGCCAGCGCCAAAATGAAGCCGCCCAGAATGCCCGCCACGGCGCCGAGCAGAACGACGAGGGCCGCCGAGGCGGCGAAGACCATGAACTCACGGCGCGTTTTGAAGGCGTAGGTGGTGATCTTCCCGAAGTCGACGATGTCGAGCAGGGCCACCACGACGATGGCCGACAGGGCGCAGCGGGGCAGAAAGCCCATGAACGAGCCGGCGGCGAAGGCGACCACGGCCACAATGAGGGCCGAGAACACGCTGGCCATCTGGGAGAGGGAGCCCGAGGCGATGCCGGCGGCCGTGCGCGACATGGAGGCCGAGCACGGCGGGCAGCCGATGAGGCCCACGAACGCGTTGGCCAGGCCGAAGGTGCGCATCTCGCCGTCGGGGGACGGCGAGGGCACATCGCCCGCCGAGAACGCCTCGACGCACAGCAAAGATTCCAGCGACACCACCACCGCGATGGCGAAGGCGGCCAGAAGCAGTGCCACGATGTCGAGCCCCTCGGGCAGCACCGTCGCGACATGGGGAAGCGTGCCCGATACCTGCGGAAGGAAGACGATGGGAAGCCCCGCCGCCGAAAGCCCGTTGCACACAAGCGCGGCCGCAACGAGCACCACGATGGCCGAGGGCACTTTCGGGAAGAAGCGCTTCAGGAGGTACATGCCGGCGATGCACAGGGCCGACACCACCGCGCAGGCCCACGAGGCACCCGGCAGGCACGAGGCAATGGCGGCGACCTTCGACACAATGGTGCCGGAGGTGTCGGCCGTCGTGCCCAGAAGCAGCGGCACTTGGCCGATGACCACGGTGAGCGCGATGCCGAAGATGAACCCGTGCATGACCGGCAGCGGCATGCGGCGGATCAGGCGACCGGCACCGGCCCAGCCGAGCAGCAGCAGGAACAAGGCTGTGAACAGGGTGAGCAGGGGCATGGCGGAGACAATGGCGTCCTGGCCCTGGGCCGCAATGCCGGCGGCGGCGAGCATCGAGGCGGTCATGGCGGCCGCGGCCGAATCCATGCCGAAGACCACCCGCCGCGTACCGGTGAGCAGCCCGAAGGCGAGCGGCGCCACGATGGAGGCCCACAGGCCGTAGATGGCCGGCAGTCCCACCACTTCCGCGTATCCCATGGCGATGGGGATGGAGAGCGCGGCGATGACCAGGCCCGCGACGGCGTCCTTCGGCAGATCGGCCGCCCGATACCCCTTCATGGCCTCAACAATCATCGCCCCTCCTCACTTTTTATCTTCTCGTCTCCCGTTTCCCGCTCAGCTCGCGTGCCTCGTCCGGCCGCCGTCCGTGGCCTTTTACCCCACACAGCCGTCCAACACCCGACGCCACCTCTCCGCCGACTTTCGGCAATCCTCGCATCATGGGGCGCCCGTCTTCCAGAAAGGCGAGATTGTACCAGATAAATGCCGAGATCGCAGCGCTTATTCCAACGACATCCACGCCCAGGACGAAACCACGACCACACGACCACAGCAAAACCGACACGGTAGCCCGCTCGCTCCATATTTGAGAGAATCACCCATCGCTGGCGCAGCACCTCGCAACCTGAATCGTCAATGCAACGGCCTACAACCATGCAGTAACTGCAGCGCAGAGGATCATACGGAACGATTCAATCGTTCTAACCCGCTTAGCCGGACCGATCGCGGCACCACTCTCGCACTAGTCCGCAAAAGCAATCGTGGCGCGGCAGAAGGCCGCGCCACGGAGGGGAGGGAAGCTGAAAAGCGAAACTAAGCAGCTAGAAGATCCTGAACAGCCAGATAGGCGAACGTGATGGCAGCAGCCCAATCACCGCCATAGACATGATGGGTGTACATACCGCCAGCCCACAGACCACCGGCGCATTCGCCAATCGCGTAGAGACCGGGAATGACATCTCCCTCGGGCGTGACAACTCGGGCGACCTCGTCGGTATGCAAGCCGCTACACGTGCTGAGCAGCGTCGGGCCCTCGTGAATAGCGTAGAACGGCGGCGTATCGAGCGGATAGAGGAACTCCTTCTCGAACAGCGTGTCAACGCCGCTCGCTGCATCGCGCGTGGTGCGCTCGAACGTTTCCTTCAGAGTCGCAGCGTCGACGCCCATCTTCTCCGCGAGCTCCTCCACCGTGTCGGCCTGAATCAAAGCGCCCTCCTCGATCATCTGCCCGATCACCGCCACCGACCCATCGGCGATAGTTGGATCGTTGGACAGATAAGCCGTTTTGAGCTGTGCGGCCGCTTGGGGATAATTGGCATCGAGAACCGTCCAGCAACGTCCGTGGGTCTGGTTGATAATGGCGCCGCCGAGCATGCTGACGGGCACCTCCTCGTTCACGAAACGGCGACCTTGTTCGTTCACGCGAATCCAGGGAATGAAGAGGGCCGGGATGCCCATCATATGCGCATCGACTATACCGTAGCTGTTGAGTAGGGCCGAATGGGGCGCGTCGTCTTCCGCGGCTCCTACCGCAAGGCCCATCTCGTGCCCGTCGCCGGTCACACCGACGTTGGCGAATTGCACGGCGGCAATCGTGGCGTAATCGCGCGGGCGCATGTACTTCTTCATGCGCTCCATGTTCGCCGCATAGCCGCCCGTCGCCAACAGGACTCCCTTCGACGCGTTAAGCTGCGTATACGCGCCGTCGCTCCCCTTCACGACAACACCGGTCACTGCGCCGTTCCCGTCTTGCACAAGCTGCACGGCAGGCGTGTCGAAGCGAATCTCTGCACCTTGGGCCAAAGCGAGGTCGGCAATGGATTTGTGGACGTCAGCCTGCCGCTGGTTGCGTCCCCCAACCCACGTGATGTTGGCGTTGACGCAGCGCGTCCAACCCTCCATCATGATCCCGGGGAAGGCGGGGAACGTCGGCTCGGCCTCGATGCCCGCCGGCACCAGGGCGTTGTCGTAGAGCCAGTCGAACGCCTCTCCGCTGTGATGATAGAGCGCCGCGAGCTTTGGCCCGTTGGCCCGATAGGTACTCGAGGTCATGAGGGCCTCCATGAAGTCCTTGAAGGTCGGACAGGGAAACTGGTGCTGCTCCTGAACCTTCGAGTTGATAACGAAAATATCCCCGGGATTGGCAGCAGGGACGCTCATCTTCTCCACCACCAGCGTCTTAAGCCCGTTTGCAGACGCATAGGCTGCGGCGGCCGAACCAGCCGCCCCCATGCCGACGATAACCACATCCCAGTCTTCCGTCTGGGCGATGTCAGTCACGGGCTCGGACTCGAACGCCACCTCACCTTGGGGTGGCAACCAGCACTCGTACTCGGCCGTCGGATCCACGGCGCCCGTATCGGGCATGTCCGCAGTCTCGGCCTCTTCCTGCTTCATCCCTTCCTGCTTAGCAGCATTCGGCGCACAGCCGAACATACCCGCGGCACCCAAAAGGGCCGCTGCCGTCATAGAGCCTTTCAGGAACGTCCGCCGCTCCATATTCGCCTCATCGATGCCGTGCACGTGCGTCTCACTCATGTCGATTCCTCCTCTCCTTCTCGCCCTCCGTAACGGGCGATCCGATCATTCCCGATTCACCGGGCTGACGGAAGCATACGAGGAGGAATCTGACGCGTCATCGCTTGCGCTAGGGGAAATCGACGTATCACCCAGATTTGGGGAGAAGGCTCTCATCAGGCATTTTAATGATTTCGACCAAATCATCGCGGGAATGGATGCCGATCTTGGCATAGATGTGCTTTACATGGGTGCGCACGGTATCCTGCGAAACCATCAGGCGCTGAGCCGCCGCGGGAATGCTCCACCCTTCGCTCAAGCAAGTAAGAACCTCGGTCTCCCGATCGGTCAGCTGGTAGACATCTGCTATGGCCTGACAGCGTTCATGGAGCTCATTCTCGAGGGAGTTAGCCAAAAGCGGCGTCACGGCAATACGCTTCACAGCGAGTGCCTGGGGCTTCTGGAACGACCACGATTCACGAAAGCAGACGATAAAGAACAGGTACGAGCAGAGCGAGAGAACCACGAACCGATCGATGTCCCTGTCACCCGACGCATGTATCGCCATCGACGCGAGGGCGATTCCGAGAAAAAACGCGAGGAACACGAGAAGTGCCGCACCCCAGAATCGCAGAGACCGTACACGGGGATCGCCAAGGCACTGGCTGAGCACATAGAACATCATGCTCACGTTGACCGTAAATGCGCCAAGCAGTACAGCGGCAGTCGCCCCCACCAAGGCATCGCCGGCACATACCAGAAAGCAGTAAGCCAAAGCCGACAGGACAACGCAGACCTTCGCGTAAGAATAGATGCTCCGTAGGCATCCAAGAGCTGGGGTAATCGTCAAGATGATGGTCAGCGAGAGCAGCGAAAGAATATAGAGCATCGTATAGCTCGCACTCGCCAAACTCGTGGGATTCATCACAATGGGGCAGATCATTCCACCGGCGAACAACAGCGCGGTCGTCGATCCCAGCACCATGGGAAGCCGACGCCGATCCTCGGCTCCCTCTGGCAATACTGTCTCGTATTCCGTCAAAGAGGAAGAGAGACGTCGATGCGCGATGTACCACACAAGGGAAACCAGGCAGCAGAGGGCGGAACCGGCGAGAGGGAACCTCTCAATGGGAAAGAACACAACAAAGGCGGCGATAAGGGATCCGGGAACGGCATGCTTCCAGAAATCGGTCTCGGAAGTGGCCCGACAGTAATCGACAATGTACAGGAACCCCATGGCCGATGCGACAGATAGAAGCACGGCGGAGGGAATGATCTCAACGAGCCAGAATCCACCCAAAGCTGGCACAATGGCGTGGGCAGCGAAATACCACGCGATACCGGCAAGAAACAGGACACACATGCGCAATGGCGAAGCCCAGTTCTCCATGGAAAGCGGGCGCATAACCGTTATCTGCGAGGCCATGCCCAGAACAACGAGCACTGCAACGTTGTCGAAATGCCGCTCTGAATCGCAAAAGTCCAGACAGCGAAAACCTCTTCTCCCATGCAAGACGAGATGCCCGACGAGCGGACGGCAAGCAGCGTCTACGGCGAAGAGCGCCTCCCATCATACACGATACGGCCTAGCTTCGCTCTCGGGGCACGACCTTCCGCTTATTCCAACGGCTTGTCCGTGCCTGGGACGTCCTGGATGGTGCGCAGGCCGTTTGACGGCGGCTCGCCGAGGGGGAACCAGTACTTCCACGCCTCGAAGGGATGGGCGCCCTCCACCCGGTCCACGTCCCTAAAGGCGTCCTTGGGGACGATGGTGTGCAGCTCGCGGCCGCTTTCCGTGAGCAGGTGGATGCCGCCGGCCGCCAGCGCCTCGTCGCAGAAGGTGAGACAGTTGTAGGTGATGAGGTTGTAGGTGCCGGTATGCGCGCGGCGGTCCTCGGCGCAGGCCTGCACAGCGCGGAAGGTCGCCTCATCGCACCACAGGGCGATGGCGCAGTTCACGTGCTCGTTCCACCAGTTCCCCGGCTGGCATGGGCCGACGGCCATCCGTTACCGTTTCATAGGCTCTACCGCGACCTCGCCATTCGGGCGCCCTCTCAGTCCTCGGCCCCGTCACTGCTTGGTGACAGTTCGCCCTTCTCGCCTTCCGCCGCCGTTGCAATCATTAGCATTTTCCCGTGAAAAGACCTGCGCGAAGGAGGAACAAGCAGTGGCAAAGAGGGCCCGCATTATCGTGGTCGGATGCAGCCTGTTCGGGTGCGCCGTGGCCCAGGCGCTCTCGGCGGCCGGCCACGACGTCATCGTGGTGGACATGCAGGAGGACGCCCTGGACGGGCTGGGGCCCGATTTCGACGGCGAGACGCTCACCGGCGACGGCAAGAGCGCCCTGGTGCTGGAGGAGTGCGGCGTGCGCCGGGCCACCCACCTGGTGGCCGCCACGGACGACGACGCCTCCAACCTGCTCATCGCCGAGCTGGCCAGCGAGATCTTCGGCGTGTCCCACGTGCTGCCCCTCGTGGACGACGACGCTTTGGCGGACATCCTCGACGACATGGGCATCGCCCCCATCTGCCCCCATCGCATCTGCGAGGACGAGTTCTTCCGCCTCACCGGGTTGACGCGGAAGGAGGCCGACCTATGAGAGTGGTGATCGTGGGCGGCCGCTCCCGGGCCGACTACCTGATGGGCGCCCTAGCGGAAACCGTCGACACCGTCGTGGCCATCAACGACGACCGCCGTTTCTGCGAGTACCTCTCCAGCCGTCACGACGGCACGGTGATCTGGGGCAACGGCATGAAGCTGGCCGTGCTCGAGGAGGCCGGCGTCGCCGGGTTCGACGCCATCGTGGCCCTCACCGGCCTCGACGCCGACAATTTGGCCATCTGCCAGGTGGCCAAGAAGTTCCTCGGCATCCGCATCCAGCTGTGCATCGTGTCAAACCCCGAGAACACGGCCATCTTCCGCCAGCTGGGTGTCACGGCCGCCATCAGCGCCACGGCCACCTTGGCCCAGGCCATTCGCGGGGCTCTGGAGCTTCCCGACCCCGTCGGCGCGAAGGCCCGGGCCGCCACGGCGGCGGCCGTCGCTGCGGCCGAGGCCGACAACGGCGAAGGGGACGGCGCCGATGGCACCACCGACGACGAGGAAGACCCCGGTGCCCCCTCGCCCTTCCGCTCGATTCTGGGCTCGTGGCACCACTTGGGGAAAGAGCGCCGGTGACCGTCATGGGAAAGACGCGCGGCGACAACCTTGCGCCGGCCATCGCCCTGGGCGAGCCGGGCGGCGAGCGCTCCGGCCCCGGGCCCCTGCTCGCGCGCTACGTGGGCGTGGCCGTCATGTTCGTCGGCCTGGCGGGCTTGGCACCCCTGGCGGTGCTGCCGGCCTACCCCAACGAGGTGGCCCTCGCGCCGTGCTTCATCTTCCCCGGGATCGGCGCGGCCATGGCGGGCTACCTCGCGTACTTCGCCTCGCCCGACCCCGCCCCGGGCGTCCGCCTTACCCGCGGGCAGGCCGCCGCGTGCACGGTGCTGGTCTGGGTTCTCGCCATCGCCGTCTACGCGCTGCCCTACGTGGCCGCGGGGCTGCTCTCCCCCGTCCAGGCCGTCTTCGAGTCCACCAGCGGGCTGACCACCACGGGCTTAAGCGTGGTGGACGTGGACGCCTGCCCGGCCATCTTCCTGTTCCACCGCAGCCTCACCTGCTACCTCGGCGGTGTGGGGCTCGTGCTCATCCTCACCTGCGTGGTGACCCAGACCGGCGGCCTGGGCGTGTACAACGCCGAGGGCCACACCGACCACTTGCTGCCGAGCGCCGCCAAGACCGCCCGCATGATCCTGCTCATCTACAACGGGCTCATCATCGCCGGCGCCGTGGCCTACTGGGCGGCCGGCATGACCCCCTTCGACGCCATCAACATCTCCATGTGCGCCGTGCCCACCGGCGGGTTCGCCACCCACGGCGAGAGCATCGCCTATTGGAACAGCCCGGTCATCGAGGCCATCACCATCGTGCTCATGGTGGCCGGCGGCACGAACTTCCTTCTGCTGTTCCTGCTGCTGCGCGGCAAGCTCAAGGCGTTCCTCACCCATATCGAGACGCCGCTGTACTTCGGCACCATCGCCGTCATGGCCCTGGTGGTGGCCGGTTTCTTCCTAGGCCAGGGCGTCAGCGGCGACGGAGCCGAGGCGCTGCGGCAGGGCACGTTCCAGGTCGTGTCGATCCTGACCTCCACGGGGTTTCAGACCATCCCCTCCTTCGCCGATCTGGGGCCGGCGCTCCTGTTCCTGTTCGGCCTGCTCATGCTCGTCGGGGCCGAGGCGCGCTCCACCTCCGGCGGTATCAAGCTCTACCGCGTCGCCGTCGCCTCGCTGGGGCTCGGCCACGATTTGCACGAGCGCTACGGCAACAAGCGCCATGTGACGAGCATCAAGATCAACCGTTTTGGGAAGCGGTCGGTGCTCACCGAGGTGGACGTGGCCGAGGCCCAGACCTACGTGGTGCTGTACCTGCTGCTGTGCGCGGCCGGTGCGTTCGCGCTCATCCTCTGCGGGGCCACTCTGCAGGAGGCGGTGTTCGACTTCGTCTCGTGCCTCGGCAGCACCGGCGTGGGCACGGGCTTCCTCGGCGCGGAAAGCGGCCCCGCGCCGCTGCTGATCGGAAGCGCCGGGATGCTTCTGGGCCGTCTCGAGATCATCCCCCTGTTCATGGGGGTGGGCACCTTGGCGTCGCTGATTCGGAAAGGGGTTCGCCATGGCCGCTAGCAGTCGCAGATTCCCGCTGAGAAGCTCCCTCTCGGCACGGCGCGTCCTGCGCAACTTGGTCGCCTTCGCCCTGCTCTACGGGGCCGGCTTGGCCACCGTGTGGGGCTTCTCGCTCTTGGGGGTGAGCACGCTTGTGGCCTTCCCCGTCTTCGTGCTGGGCGTGCTCATCGCCAGCCTGGAGACCGACTCGGGGCTGTGGGGCGCCGCGCTGGGAGTGGCCTACCTGCTCTCCTACGACTTCCTGTTCACCGCGCCCCTCTTCACGCTGAAGGTGTTCAGCCGCACCGACGTGGCGGCGCTCGCCATCTTCCTCGTCGTGTCGCTCATCATGGGCGTGATAACCCACCGCATGAGCCGCCAGGTGCAGGCGGCCGAGCGCACGGCCTGCGCGCTGGGGCGGCTGAACCGGCTGAGCGTCGGGCTGCTGGAGAGCTCCACCTCTCAGGCGGCTTGCAGCTTCGCCCAGGAGTTCCTGACCCGGGTGCTGAGGCGGCCGGTGACCATCACCTTGGGGGAGCCGCCGGCCGAGGGCAGCGCGGCGGCCCGCGCCTGCTACGAGCGGCGCTCGCCCACCGGCTACGGCGAGCCGGACTGGCGGGATGCGACGGAGAAGTACCTGCCGCTCGGCATGAAGGGGCGCCTGTACGGGGTGGTGGCCGTCGACTGCTCCTCGGGGGATGTGGATAGCGGCAGCCTCTCCCTCGTCAACGCCGTGGTGGCCCAGACCCTCGTGGCCGTGGAGCGCAACGAGCTGGCGGAAAGCGAGCCCGACGGTGCCGGCGTCCCAGCGGCCATATCGGCCCCGTCCAACGACAAGAGCGCTGCCGAACCGATACGTCCGGCAGCGCTCTCATAGACTGATCGCGATATCCCAAGGCCAATCGCGGCGGGCCGTTCTCGGCTCCAGGCGCGCTACTTGTCCAGCATCTCGCGCACTTCGCCGCGGCCCTCGTCGTGCAGGGCCTTCTCGTCGGGCGCCAGGCGCTCCAAAAGCTCCAGCAGCTCGCCCATATGCTCGCGCTCCTCGTCGCGGATGTCGGAGAGCACCTTCTTCGCATCCTCGTTATCCGTCGCCTGGACGTGGGCGTCGTACTCGTGGATAGCCTCAAGCTCCCCGATGATGTCCTGGCGAATGGCGTTGACGAGCTCCTCGTCAGTCAGCTTGCGCGGCACTTCCATCACGAACGGATTCGAAATTGTGGCCATGACGGTTCCTTTCTCGCAGCTTCTAAAAGGCCCGCGCCTGCAACGCCTGCGATAGCGCGACGGCAAGCGCGAGGGTCTGTGGGCCATCCTAGGCGATTGGGTTGGGACCGCAGCCCAGGCCGCCTTGTTGCCACCGACCTGTAGACACTGCGATAAGAAGCGTTGAATTAGACGGCCAACGGCGCGCCCAGTCCAGGGCGTAGCGGGCGGCCGTCACCGACGTGCCGTTGGAATGCACGCTCAGATCGTCCATCACAAACGCGATCCTCATAGGGCCCTACTCCTCGGCCGCCAGGGCGAGACCCTCGGCGGCGGGAGCGGCCGGGACAGTCTGGTCGCGCTTCGCCTCGGCGACGCGAGCTTTGCCGCGGGCGCGGGCCTCTTCCACCGAGACCGTTTCGATGCGGGCGATGAAGTACCAGATCTCGAACACGGTCAGTCCGATGAGGATGGCTTTCAACCACCACTGCGGCACCACCAGCGCGAGCATCGGCATGGCGGTCACGCCGGGGGCAGCGCACAGAATTTTGGCCCGCAGTGTGAGCGAGCGCGTTTCCATGAAGTTGGCAATGAAGCGCTTGTACATGCGGGTTCCCTCGAACCACGTGTTCAGACGCTCGGAGCTGCGCAGGAAGAAAAACGAGGTCAGCAGCAGAAACGGCGTTGTAGGGATAATGGGAATGATGACGCCTATGCCCCCTAGCCCCAAGAACAGCAGTCCCAACCCCGCATACAGATAGCGCTTGATCGTCATTGTATCTCCCGTTTCATCCACCGACCCGATGGGTCGTCATTTCGATAGCTCGCCGTCCCAAAGGCGCAGCGTGCGCCAGCGTAGGGATATCTTAGCGGCCCGCGCCCGGCCGCCGCATCACCCGAACGGGCTATAGGCGAGAACGCAACAAAGCCCCGCCAGCCGCGACCATCCAATCTGCTGCGGTCGCCTTGCCTCGCAGGGGCCCGACGCGCGCTACGCGACGGCCAATGCAAAACGCCCCGCATCTTGCAGCGCGACAGAGCGGCAACGTGCAAGAGCGGGGCGATTCGATCAGCCGAGAGCTGGGATCCGGCACTACTGGCAGAGGGCGCCTGCTTCCTTATCCACCACAACGGTGACGTTCGGGTGGAACTGCAGGATGGAGGCGGGCACCTCGGGAGTGACCGGCCCGAAGAAGGCGCGGCGAACGATATCGGCCTTGTCGGAGCCGTTGGCGACCACGAGGATCTCCTTGGCCGCCATGATGGTGCCGATGCCCATGGTGTACGCCTCGCGGGGCACGTCGTCAATGGAATCGAACAGGCGGGAGTTGGCGTTGATGGTGCTCTCCGTCAGCTCGACGCAGTGCGTTTCCTTGGGGAACTCAGGCGCGGGCTCGTTGAAGCCGATGTGGCCGTTGTGGCCCAGGCCCAGAAGCTGCAGGCCCAAACCGCCGGCCTCGGCGATGCTCTGCTCGTAAGCGGCGCACGCGGCAGCGGCGTCGGGGCAGGCGCCGTCCGGCACATGGGTGCGAGCCGGATCGATATCGACATGGGAGAACAGGTTGTGCTCCATGAAGTAACGGTAGCTCTGGTCGTGCTGCGGATCGAGGCCTCGGTACTCGTCCAAGTTGAAGCTGGTCACGTCCTTGAAGGACAGCGCGCCGGCCTCGTAGTCCTCGACCAGGCAGCGGTACAGGCCGATAGGGGTCGAGCCGGTGGCCAGACCCAGCACGCAATCGGGGTGCGAGGAAACATAACCGCTTATCACGCGCGCGGCAGTGCGCGACATGGCCTCGTAATCTTCGGTGACGATGAACTTCATGGGAAGCCTCTCTCTTGGAGCCGCTAGATAAATATGTGTGCTCATGCTAAACCATGCCTTCCCTGCAGCGAAGGTCAGCCGCGAGTTTTCATCAGGTTTTCAGCGTCTTCCTCCGCCGCAAGCAATTCGCGGGCGTGGGCGATGGCGTCGTCGATGCAGCTGCGGAAATGCTCCTCCCCCACCAGATCGACGAAGCCGGCGCGGCGCATGGTCTTCATCGGCTGCTCGTTCACATGAGAGAAGATGAGACTCACCCCGTTCGCGTTGCAGTAGTCGTAGAGATTCTCCAGCGCGTTCATGCCCGTCGCGTCCAGGGAGGGCACGCCGCGCATGCGGATGATCAGGTAGCGCGTGAAGTCCTTCACCGAGATGTCGGCGATGCGCTCGGTCATGCCGAAGAACATCGGCCCGTTGATCTCGTACACGCGCACGCTCTTCGGCAGCTCGCGCAAATGCGTGACCTCGGAGTTCTCGTCGCAGTAGTACTTCCAGCCCTTGACCTCGGTCTCCTCGCTCACCATCTTCATGAACAGCACCACGGTGATGAGCATGCCCACGCCGATGGCCACCACCAGATCGAACACGATGGTCAGCACGAAGGTGAGCACGAGCGTGGCCACGGCCCCCTTCGACGCCGTGCGGCACAGATGCGCGAAGTTGCGCCAGCCCGACATGCCGTAGGCAACGTACAGCAGAATGGCGGCGATAGTGGGCATGGGAATGAGCGCCGCATAGGGCATGAGGAACGCGAGCACCGCGATGAGCACGAGCGCGTGCACCATGCCGGCGATGGGCGTGCGGCCGCCGGCCTTCACGTTGGCGGCGGTGCGCGCGATGGCGCCGGTGGCGGGAATGCCGCCGAAGAGCACCGAGGCGATGTTGCCGACGCCCTGGGCCACCAGCTCCATGTTCGCGCGATGGTGACCGCTGATCATGGAGTCGGCCACCACGCAGGACAGCAGCGATTCGATGGCGGCCAGGATGGCGATGGTGACGCCGTTGGCGAACTGGTCGCGGAACAGCTCCAAGCTGAGGTGGGGCATATGGAAGGTGGGCAGGGCGCTGTCGATGACGTAGAGGTCGCCGATGGTGCTGACGTCAAGGCCGAGCCCGCTCACCAGCGCGATGCCCGCGAGCAGGGCCATAAGCGAGCTGGGCACGCGCTCGGTCACGCGCGGCCAGAGGAACAGCACGGCCAGGCAGACGACGCCCACCAGGCACGCCTGCCCGTTCACGGTAGAGAAGTTGCCCGCGAGGGCGGCCAGCTTCTCCGTCGTTTCCACCGTGGCGGTGCCGGGCGGATACGTGAGGCCGAAGAAGTCCTTCAGCTGGCCGATGGTCAGCGTGACGGCGATGCCGGCCGTGAATCCGGTGGTGATGGTGAAGGGCACAAAGCGAATGAGGGCGCCCAGCTTGAACAGACCCATGAAAATGAGCAGGATGCCCGCGATGATGGTGGCGGCGATGAGCCCTTCCATGCCATCGGTCGCCACAATGCCGGCGACAATGGTGGCGAACGCCGCCGTGGGACCGGAGATCTGCACGCGGCTGCCGCCGAGGAACGCGATGAGGAACCCGGCGACGATGGCGGTGTAGAGGCCTTGTTCCGGCGACACCCCCGAGGCGATGCCCAGCGCGATGGAAAGCGGCAGCGCCACCACCGCCACCACGATGCCCGCCACGATGTCCTTGGGAATCTGCTCCTTCAGCTCCTGTTTGCTGGAATGCTTGATGATGCTGAAGAGGATGGGCTTTAACTTATCGCGCTGCTGCATGGTTGATGGGCTCGGTTTCTGTTGTTGACGGGTGAAAAAACGCAAGGCCGCATTCTATCGCCCGCAACCGCCCAAGACAATGAAAGAGCCGACCGCTCTCGCCCAACGGCGGCAGTCGGCTCTTGCGCTTCGGATGCAGGCCTTCGGCTACCAGGTACGGGAAGCCAGGGCGCGGAACTGGGCCACCGTGGAGACGTGGGAGTTCAGGCCGCCGTCCACCGTCACCACCTGGCCGGTGAAGTACGAGCTCTCGTCGGAGGCCAGATAGACGCACATGGCGGCGATGTCCTCGGGCGTGCCGTAGCGGGCGACCTCGATGTTGTCCAGGAAGATGTCCTTCAGCGCCTGGGGCACCTTCGCCTCGTTCTGCGGCGTGACGATGAGGCCGGGACGCACGCAGTTGC
Source organism: uncultured Adlercreutzia sp. (assembly GCA_902478715.1). Classification (GTDB taxonomy): domain Bacteria; phylum Actinomycetota; class Coriobacteriia; order Coriobacteriales; family Eggerthellaceae; genus Adlercreutzia. The sequence continues at coordinate 27,439 of CABSMC010000014.1, read as the reverse complement.
AGCGGATGTTCTGCTTGCCGTACTGCAGCGCCGTGTACTGGGTCAGCATGTCGACGCCGGCCTTGGCACAGGCGTAGGCCGTCGAGCCCAAGTCGCCGCCGCAAGAGGCCATAGAGCCGATGTTGATGATAGAGCCCGCGCCCTGCTCCTGCATGAAGGGCAGCACGGTCTTGGTGCAGTAGAACGTGGAGCGCACGTCGCTCGCGAACACGGCGTCCCAGTCCTCCAGGGAGATCTCGTCCACGCGGCCGTCCTTCAGGGCCATGCCGGCGGCGTTGTTCACCAGCACGTCGATGGAGCCCCACTTCTCCTGGGTGTCGGCGAACAGTGCGTCCACCGTTTCGGGTTGGGTGATGTCCAGCTTGTGGAACCAGGCGGTGCCGCCCGCCTCGGCGATGGCGTCCACGACGGCCGCGCCGCGCTCCTCGTTGCGGCCGCACACCACCACGCGCGCGCCCTCGGCCCCGAACATCTTCGCGATACCCGTGCCGATGCCGCTGGTGGAACCGGTGACGATAGCGACTTTGTCCTTCAAACGATCCATGGTTTCCCTCTTTCTACGCAATAGGCCAGCCAGCCTCGATGATTCTAGCAGTAATGGAATGCGCCGACGCGCCCCGTCCGGCCCGCGCGCCCGATCTCCCTTGGCAATGGCGCAGAAGAGGCCGCGAAAGTCGGCTTGACTTTGGGCAAACTTCCGCACCCCCCTACGCCGCAAGGAATCGAGGGGTCTCGGTATCGGATTGGCGGCGCATGCGAGCCGCCAAAGCCAGCGAACCGCCCTTGCGCTACTATGGCAGCAAGACGGTCGAAGCAGACGAGAAAAGAGGCGTCGTGGAAGATACCGAAGGCAGAACCGCAGTGCAGGATTTTTCAGGGAAAGAGCCCCGCAGCCTTGGCGCAGACCGCACGGTGTGTCCGATCTGCCCGCACGCCTGCGCGCTGACCGAGGGGCAAACGGGGCTCTGCCATGCGCGCGTCGCCGAGGGCGGACAGGTGGTGGATGCCAACTACGGACGCATCACGTCGTTGGCGCTGGATCCCATCGAGAAGAAGCCGCTGGCCCGCTTTCGCCCCGGAAGCAAGGTGCTCTCCGTGGGCTCCTACGGCTGCAACCTGCGCTGCCCGTTCTGCCAGAACGCCTCCATCGCCTGCGCCGGCGAGAGCGACGTGTCCTGGCGCGAGATCGCGCCGGTCGAGCTGGTGGATGCGGCCGTATCGCTTGCGTCCGAGGGCAACATCGGGCTCGCCTTTACCTACAACGAGCCGCTCGTGGGCCTTGAGTTCGTTCGCGACACCGCCCGCCTTGCCCACGAGCGCGGCCTGGCGAACGTGCTGGTATCCAACGGCTACGTGAACGACGGCCCGCTGCGCGAGGTGGCTCCGCTCATCGACGCCGCGAACATCGACTTGAAGGGCTTCAGCCAGAGCTTCTACGACCTCGTCGGCGGCAATTTGGCCACGGTGAAGCACACCATAGAAGCGCTGGCCGCCGCGCCCAGCTGCCACTTGGAAGTGACGACGCTCGTCATCCCCGGTTTGAACGACAGCGATCAGGAAATCGCCGAAGCCGCCCAATGGCTCGCCTCCCTGGACCCGTCGATCCCCTACCACCTGACCCGCTTCTTCCCCTGCCACCGCCTGACCGATCGCCCCGCCACCCCGCCCGCAACCGTCCACCACCTAGCCGACGTAGCGAGGCGCTACTTGAAGCACGTCTACGTAGGAAATTGCTAACGACCGATCTCACCTCTTGCGCGGTTGGCCCTTCTGCTGCTAGACTGCATTTCCGTCAGCGAGAGCGCTGGCGCATTTTATCCAGAGTCGGGGTAGAGAGTTGGCTCAACGATCCCGGCACCAACCGGCCGCGCGGCACGGTGGTCCCGCCAACATCGATGAAAGGAGTCCTGCCATGGACAACGTCTCTGTGCGCGATGCGCGCGAATTCCTTAACTTGAACGTCGAACGGCCGAGGATGCACCTCCTCGACGAGCCCACGGGCTACATTTCTGCCATGGGAAAATCCAACTTGGGCCACCAGATGCGCTACAGCGTGGAACGTCTGGAAGCCGAGCTGGCCGACGACGGCGAGCCGCGGGTGCTCCAGCTGGTTTGCGAAGGCGACGAGCACGAGCCCCGGGCGTGGACGCTCTACGCCGACGGCCTCAAGTGCGCCCACGGAACCGGCGAGTTCGCCCGAACGTGCTTCTGCGAAGCGGCCGACGCGTTCATGGGCGTCTGCCGCGAAGCCGTACGCGCCGCCGCCCTCTCCTCCCGCAGCGAACACGACTACGAGCTGCTCTGCGCCGCCCGAAGAATAGCAGCCGTGGAAGCGGAACGACGGGCCGCGCTAGGGAAGCAGGGCTTGTAAACTCGTCTGGTCATTGCAGGCGCCCTCGCCGGGAGGGCGCCCATATCAAGAAGCTTAAGCATCGATCGCTTCCCGAACGTTGGTGTAGCGGACGTTTCGCGTGCCGAATAGTCGCGGCATGAGAAACGGCCATCGCTAGAATCGTTTATTGCGAAGTAAACCGATTCGAGAAAGGCGATGACCGCAATGGACACTTTAGCAGCAATCGGCGCCGATGCGCCCGAGATTCCCAGATTCGACGACGGCATGGTCAACATCAACGAGCTCGTCAGGACCCTCGCCGAGGCGATCGTCAACGAGATCATGGACGCGCAGGCCGAGGACGCCTGCGCCGATGGCACCAGCGCAACGGCTACCGGGAGCGCCGGCTCCTCACCAGCGTCGGGCGCATCACGCTGCGCATCCCGAAGCTCAGGCGGGGGGCCTACTTCCCCGAGGACCTCATCGAGCGCTACAGCCGAGTCGACCGCGCCGTGGTGGCCGCGGTGGCCGAGATGGTCACCAGCGGGGTGTCCACCCGCAAGGTGGAGAAGGTGGCCCGCGCGCTGGGGGTCGACCGCATGAGCGCCAGCCAGGTGTCCCGCATCTGCGAGTCCCTGGACGCCGCCGTGGCCGACCTGCGGGGGCGGCCCCTCGGCGGCGCGCGCTTCCCCTATCTCTGGATAGACGCCACCTACCTCAAGTGCCGCGACGGCGGCCGCGTCTCCAGCTGCGCCGTGGTCACCGCCATCGGGGTCGCCGACACCGGCCACCGGGTCCTCCTGGGCGTGGACTCCGCCGACACCGAGGACTACGCCTCGTGGCGGGCCTTCCTGCTCTCGCTGCGCGAGCGGGGCGTCGCCGGCGTGCGCTGCGTCACCTCGGACGCCCACGCGGGCCTGAGGCGCGCCATCGAGGAGGTGTTCCCCGGCGCGGCCTGGCAGCGCTGCGTCGTGCACCTGGAGCGCAACGTGTGCGCGCTGGCCCGCAACAGGCGCGAGCGGGCGCTCCTGGGCTCGGTGATGCGGGCGGTGTTCGCGGAGTCGGACCCCGCGCTCGTGCGCGAGCTCTACCACCTGGCGGTCGACGAGATCGGCGCGGTCAGCGCCGCGGCCGGCGCGCTTTTGGAGGAGGCCGAGGCCGACGCGCTGGCCTACCTGGACTTCCCGCCGGCGCACCACCGCAGGCTGCGTACCAACAACGTCCAGGAGAGGATGAACCGGGAGATCAAGCGCCGCGCCAACGTCGTCCAGGTGTTCCCATCCAGGAAGTCGCTGATACGGCTCCTGGGCGCGGTGCTGTCCGAGATGGACGAGGACTGGGCGGCGCGGCGCTGGTTCACCGAGGAGTCGATATCGGAGGTCTTCGAGGACAGGCGCCGCTGGAGGCCCGGACGGCCGCCGGCGTACGAGGGCACCGCGGCGGAGCACGCCGCGCGCATCATCGCCGTGGTGATGGCCGACGGGGGCGCCGTCAGGAAGGCGGCGTGATCCAATGGTGTAGAATAGCAGCGTTCTAGGGATGGTTCGATCTCCTCGGACGGCCTTCGGCCGCCCTCGCAGATCGAATCGCTACACCAACAATCGGGACACTACCCTCAGCACGCGGGACAAGGTACCGCTTACGTTAAAACGAGGAGCGCCAGCCAGTCGCAGCTCGTAGCCCACGCGCATATCCGCCATCTCGGCGTCCTTGGCGTCGAGCTTCGCCTGCCATTCGCTCACACCAGAAGCAGAGGGAACTGGCTCCGCAGCCGCGTCCGCAGAGGCCGCTACTTGCTCTTCCTGCTTCGTTTCCTTGGCTTTCTTGACGCCCTCTGAGAGCAGGGCGTTCACGATGCCCCCGAAGCCGCTGATCACCGTTGTGGCGGCGCGCATGCCGCAGCGCCCATGGGGAGCGACGGTGAACCCTCTTGCCTTCAATGTGCGGGCCCTCGATCTCGAGAGTCCCGTCCTTCTCGAGAACTCGGCCAAGTTCATCTTGTCGAGTTCGAAGGAATCGCCCTCTGCTCGGGCTGAGTAGTAAGCCCTCGCGGTACCATCGGTCAGCTGAGTTGGTACCGCGAATCAGCCGAAGGTGGTACCGCGAGTAAGCTTGTTGGTACCGCTCTACGACTCCTTGTCTGTCTTTGCCAGGTACTGCCGCATGTTGGGCCCTTCAAGGTCGATGTAGCGGGCTCCGGTGGCGATGCGGTTCAGGATCGAGTCCGCCATCAGCTCGCCCTCGATGCGCAGGTACCATTCGTTGGGTTCCAGCTGCGACGCGATTATGGTGCCCCGCCGCCCTTCCCTCGCCTCCATGATCTCGAACAGGTCCACGGCGTTCTGCGTGGCGATCGGCGTGGTCATGAAGTCGTCGATGATGAGCAGCTCCACCTCCTTGTATGCGTCCATCTTCTCGAAGTAACTGCCGTCCTGGGCGGCCCGTGCGCGGTTCAGGTCGTCGCAGATGTCCGCGAGGCGCGTGTAGCGCGTCGCTATCAACCGGCGGCACGCCGCGTTGCCCAGCGCCTGGCACAGGTACGACTTTCCGCCGCCCGTCTTCGAGATGATCACCATCACCTCGCATCCCTGCACCCAATCGCACTGGGCGTACCTTGCGAGCCTGTCCTTGTTCAGCGTGCGCTCCGGCAGGTATATCACATCCTCGATGCATGCGCCGGACCGCTTGAAGCGCGCCTGCCTCACGAGCTTCGAGACCTTGCGGTCCCGCCGTGCCGACAGCTCCGCGTCGAGCATCATCTTGACCTTCTCCTCGAAGGTAAGGCCATCGAACGCCGGGCCATCGACCATGCTCCGGAGCATGTCTCCCATGGCCTTGACCCTGAACTGCCTGAACAGGTCGAAGTCCTCCTCGCTAAGCACGGTCCTCGCCCCCTCTGCGGTACGCCTCGGCTCCGCGCAGACGGCCCGCCGACTTCGCCCGGTCGACGAGCTCGTCGCTGCCGCCTCCAGGTGCCCGGCCGCGGCATTTGCGCTCGGCGTCTGCCGCCTTCATTGCCAGTATCGAGTTCTTGAGCGAGGTGTAGCTGACAAGCGCCCCCAGGCTGTTCGCCCTCTCGCAAGCGCGCTCGAGCAGTGCCGGGGAATAGGTTTTGGAGAGGCCGAGGATGTTTCTGCAGGAGGTGAAGGACTGCTCGACGATGGGGCGGCTCTCCAGCACCCGGCCGATCGCAGACGCGCACTCCGGACCGATCTTCCCCGCCCAGGAGGCGAACCGCGCGGGCGACCATGGGCTGTCGAGCGCGGCGTGGTTGTCGGGCATATGCTCTACCATGGTCGAGTACTGCCCCTTCCGGCCGCGCAGGCGCCCGTGCTCGGCGACGATTTCCCCGTCGGCCATCAAGCTCACCTTTGCCGAGGAGAGCTTGACGTCGACCTGCTCGCCGATCAGGCGATGCGGCACCGAGTAGCGCATGTAGTCCACGGTCACGTGGTAGTCTGGCGCGACTTTGGCCGACCGCCACTCGCAGATCTCGTAGCGCTCGCGCGGCAGAGGGAGCAGGTGCTCCCGCTCCTCCCGATCGAACAGCTCCCGCCGGCTCCCGTCCTTCGCCGAGAAGGGCCGCGAGTTCAGCCAGGACACCTTTTCACTGCAGAAGCCGTTGAACTCCCCGAGGGTGTAGAATGTCGTCTCGTTCGCGGGGCCGATTATCCATTGCTCGACGAGGTTCACGGTGGACTCGGCCGTGCTCTTGTCCCGGGGCTTGCGGACCCGGGCGGGGAAGATCGCCGTGCCATAGTGCTGGGCGTAGCGCTCGTAATCGTCGTTGACCAGCGTGACGCAGAGCGCGCTCCTGTCGGTTGCGGTGGCGGCGTTGTCGGGGACGAGCATCCTCGGCACGCCGCCGAATTCCTCGAACGCGTGGGTCTGGCCGTCTTGCCAGGATTGCTGCCCCATGTCGCAGAAGCCCTCGGCCCAGAACCTGCCCGAGAACGGCAGGGAGACGACGATCACGTAGACCTTGGTCTTGGCGCCGGTCGTCCTGTCGGTGATGCAGGCGGTGTCCCCCGCCCAATCTATGAAGGCCTTGGCCCCGGGCTCATGGATGAAGTGCCTGGTCGCCCCCATCTTCTCAGCCGTATCTGCGAACATCTCGCAGAACGTCTGGTAGGAGTAGGAGCTCTTCCCGCAGGAGGCGGCCGCCTCCACGTGCTCGAGCCAGAAGAGCTTCACCGGCAGCTTCCGGGACTTCTTCTTGCGCGAGACGAGCGCCTCCATGTCGGGCACCAGGTAGCCCTCGCCGCGCGCCCGCTTCTCCTTGGGGAAGAACAAATCGTCCACCGCATCGGCATCCATGCCCGCGATGGCGTCGAATGTGAGGTTGAGCTCCCTCACGGCCTTGGCCGCCGCAGAGACATCGCGCTTGCTCACGTGCAGAAGTGCCGCGATGTCCGACTGGCTCATCCCTCCCTTCGCGACAGCGAGCAGGATCTTCTTGTTCTTTGACATCAGGCTCACGCCCCTTTCCGTCAATGCGGTTCCCCTTGAACGCAACTGACCGAATTCTAGGGGCAGAGCGGGCGGTACCGATGAGCTTATCTGAGGTACCAACTCTGCTGACCTGCGGTACCAACATTTGCTGATTGCTGGTACCAAACAGGGTTACTATTCACTCGGGCGATATCCGAGATGGCCTTGTCTATAATCTCTTGCAGGCCATTGCGCTCGTTGTCATTCATGGTCCTCCTAATCTTCTGGCGTATTGGCGTACACCAGTGTAGGGCCGACGGCGGCGCAGTGGCTGTTTTTTCTTGACCAGGATTTGGCTAAATTAGTCTGACTTTAGGGGGGCTATTCTTGCCCAGCGCTAACAGGGGTGTGCATAGCGGTGAGAACTAGCCAACAATAGCGTTTTTCTCAGACGGCCCTTTTCCAAAATACTTGGTTTCAGCCTCGGCGAATTCAGAGTTCAACCCGCTGCGAATGCTTTCGCGAGAATCTATAACGCTTTTGAAAGCCTGATGAAGCTGCTGGTAAATAATCTTAGATGCTGGGTTCTTGATGGCATCCGCTTCGGAAGCATCCCCTATGTCAAGATTGTCATCATCAATGAGCACCGCCAAAGCATCCGTAATATCCTGAGCATCGATGCTGTGTACAGACTTCTTGCCGCTCTCTAGGACAATGAAGCCGTCCTCATTCTCAACCGTTAGCAAGCGTCCCATAATAGGGCTTCCTTTCGTTATAGGCTGTCACGCCAGCCTCCATGAGACTCAAAAGAGCCTCCTCACGGGGCACGGTCGAGCCATCCGGGGCAGTTAAAGCCTCGCCGCTAGCATGACCCGCATAAACTTTATGAATCTCATTCGCGTCAACGCTGGTGTAAATCAGAACATCAGGCTGTATAGAAACGCCCAGGACGTTGTTGTGGGTCGAAACGAAAACCGTTGCCCTTTGGGATATTTCCTTGAGCTTCGCTGCGATGGTCGAATAGAGGAAAGGGTTATCAAAGGAAGATTCAGGCTCGTCTATAACCACGACATCCTGGCTACCGGCCTTATCGAGCGCACGCATAAAAAGATACTCGGCTCGTTGTCCACCGGATATATCTTCGCATCGATCATTCTTTAATGAGATTTCGACATCGAAGAGCGCCTTCTCAAAGGCGGAAGCGTCGTCGCACTTCTTCAGCATTGTCTCGATGTATTCCTCATCTGGCACATTAGTGATTCCTGGAAGGTTTTCGCCAGTTGCTATGCCAAGCGCCTTCTTGAGAGCGGTTGCATTCGGGTAATCTCTGCGCATGGCCACAGAAGTAAAGCGTCCTACAGAATGCCTTCTTATTTCAGCGGGGAGTTTGGTTTGCGAGCGCAAGGCAGTAATTCGTTTCACGAATGCTACTCTTCGGACACAGTCAACGAGTGGGCTTTCCGGGCACGGCGGTCGTGAGGACTTGGAAGCCAATGAAGTCCTTGTCTTGCGCAGTAAATCATTTGCCCGACCGATGCACCAATCTTTCTTCTTTGCCTCATAGCAGGCATCGAGCGCGCAACGCAGCAATTTGATCAATGCGTCCCTGCCAACAATGCTGTCAATTTCGGATTCGAGCGGATTGCTGCCAAGGAGCACCAAGATAGCTTGCACCACCTTCTTATATGGCTCAAGATCAATTCTGCTCATTGGTTGCGACTGATAGATTTTGCACTTAGAAAACTCATCATCGAGACTCGTTGACTCGGCGTAGTCGACGAGTCTCTGGATATAGTCTTTAAGCTCTTTGTCTGCGTCCTCTCTAGCAGGCAATTCCATTGCATGCTCGGCAATGCGCTTCATCGGCCTGTAGTAGTCGCTCTTAATAGAAGCCTCATCGCCTTCAACGATTTTATCGAAGGCCTCATCGGCCGCATCCTGAACAATTCCAAATTGCCGTACGTAAACGATATCGTTCGCATCGTAGGACTTCTGAATGCTGTCGAGCAGATACGTTTTCCCGGAGGACCTGCCGCCGATAACTACGTTTAATCCTTTTGATGCGTATAGCCCAGGTGCCAGCTCAAGCATTCCCCTCTTTTGAGTAATGGAAAACTTACTCTTATCCTTGAAAGATAGCTTTAGGGCATCGAAAGTAGCGTCGGCAACATCAACATAGGTATAGTGTCCCAACGGTGGAACCTTTTCCATACGGCATCGATAATCGCTAAAGATGACTATTGGCAGGGCTGAATCTTTCGATTCTATTGCCCACTTCTTTTGGCTTGAGACTTCCAATGCGCTAACGCAGCCAGCTATTTTCTGCAGCTCTGGCTCACGAATGCTTGGCTTTTTGCGATAGTGAGGGATAACGAGATGGTCCCCGCCACCAAACAATGCAACGAACTCTTCTGTAGCAATGCCCTGTTCGCTCTGCTTCATAGGCTTAATTCCACTGCATTGTGCAGCAAACGCATCAATCTCATCGTCTTTTGCCACAACGAGGACATGGTAGCCTTCGACGCTAACTTCGATTCCTGGCAGTACCAAAATATTGGGGAGCTCTTTGCAAACTTCGAGGTAGTTGCTCTTATCAAAGACGTTGTGATTTGTTATGGCAATGATATCGAGCTGGTTATCGGAGACATGCCGCTTTATGGATTCTATATCAAAGTCAAAATCATCATCAAGAGGGGTTGAGAGGGTATGTATGTGCAGGTCAATACGCTTCACTAGGCAACACCATCAATCATCGCAAGCGTGCCACCGTTCAATTTCTCGCCGCGCAGATACGCATCGTAAACGACCTCAGCAGGCAGCATCCACATGTCCACGTGATTGCTAAACGGTGGCTCCTCCTCGGTAAGCACGCCGGGAAACGAAACTCGTGCCATCTTGTGCGGTGCATCAACATCCCCAGGAACAAGGAACGCGTTGACCACAGAACTGAAGCCGTGGTCAAGAATGAACTCGCGGTACGCGCTCTGGTACAAGAACTGCTTGGTCACCGACTCTACGCCCGGTTGGCCCTTCATCTTGCCTGTGTCGCTCGGCACGTAATACTTGGCATCGTAGATGCAGAACGCCTTCCCCTCGGCGCCATCGTAGAACGCAACGGCATCGGGGATGAGTGTATCCACATCGCCGCAGGCGGCATAACCTCCGTCATACGAGCGCTCCCACTTGGGTCGGGGGATGATGCCCAAGAGCGTCTGGCCGCGCCTGTCGTCCCAGCCGTCCGACAGCGAGAGCGGCAGCTGCCGCAGACGTTTGTCCAGCAGGTCGCCGAAGGCAACCTTGCAGGCAGTCTCCCACACATGGTAGAAACTCGACGTACCAAGGCTCTGCACCTCTTCAAGCTTAACGCTCGTCTTGCGGTCCAGCAGATAGAGGGCCATCGCGTCCAGCACGTCTTGCTTCCACGTGACGAACTGCACGCCGCGCTCGCGCTCGATGCGCCATGCCAGCGCCTCGTCGTCGCCCAGGTCGTCGATCTCCTCATCGCTCAGCCAGACCTCGGGAAGCCCCAGCATTTCGCCAACGCCGCTCTCTGCCAGAAGCCGCGAGCACTCGGTCAGCACGGCGCGGTGCAGACGCATGATGAGGTCCGTTTCATTGCGGCGCGTCTTGCGTGTCTCAAGCTCGGTGTAAACGGGTTTCCCGTTAGAGAGTAGCGGCAAGTGTCCGTTCACGGTGCAGTTCCAGTCAATGACGCCAGAGCCGTTCACCTCGTAGGTAAGCTCGTAGTTGGAATACTCGCCGTACTCGTCGAACAGGTCGAGCAGGCGCAGCATCACAGGGAGTTTATCGCTGGTGCGCAGGCCTTCCTCGGTCATCTGAGAGATGCGGGTCGTGCTGGTCTGGCGGCGGAGTACACGCAGAATCAGGCGCATCCTGCGGTCGATGTCCTCTTCGGTCAGCCCGTCGGCGCGAAGGTACTTCGGGTGGCAGACGAACATCCAGTCCTCTGCCATGGCGAGCCCGACCCAGTTGAACTGGTACAGCTCGTCGGTGCCCGTCGTGTCTTCTTCGGGCAGATCGGTGCCATCGGGCGCGTTGCCCGTGCGGTAGCGCATGACGCCATCGGCCAGCAGGCGCTCGACCACGCGGAGGGCGTCGCCTGTGTCAGTCTCCATGAGCTTTGCAATACCGGCAACCGAATAGGGCCTGAGCTCGCGGACGAAGACCCGCTTCATCCTCTATTCCTCAAGGTTCTCGAAAAGACTGACCGTGCTCGGATCGGCGCTAGCGCCCGCCTCAATATCGGAGAAATCGCTGATTTTGAACACGCTTACGCCGTCGCTCTCGAACTGCTTGCACAGCTCCGAATAGGTGGCCGCCTCATCGGCGAAAAGCCCCTTGCGCTTCATCTTGCCGGCGTCCTCGTACAGATACAGAAGCACCTTATCCTTGAACACATCGACAAAGCGCTCGTCGTTCAGGACGTCGGGCGAGACGAAGAACGGCCCCAGCAGCTTGTCCTCATTGATCTTGTTGTCGGCCATAAGGTCATTAATCGCGCGGCGAAGCTTATCCCAAACGATGGATTGTCCTGCCACCGTGACGACCTTGTCGGCGATAACGGCGGAGCCATCGTCGATGTCCATGTACTTGAAGTCCCACCGGCGCTTGAAGGCGGTATCCATCGGGAACACGCCCTGGTCGGCGCTGTTCATGGTTGCCCAAATGTACATATTGGGCGGCAACTTCAACTCACTGGTTATATAACCCAGCATCTCCTGCTGGCTTGCGAACCCACGGGCTCTCGCTGCGGCCTCTTTGTCGTCGTAGGAAAGGTCGCCTTCAATGAGCCAGTAGTTCGCAATCGCATCCTTCATCTCGAAGGGCACGGCGATGCCGTACTCGCTTCGACCATCTGCATCGCGGTCGAGCAGCTGGAAAACATCGCCGAAAGTAGCCGCAGGATTGGCGCGGTTGATCTCCTCAACAATCAAAAGATAGTTCTGGGCCGGGTGCGCCACTGCAGCAAGATAGGTTTCCAGGAACGGCCCGAGAATGAAGCGGTACGTGATGACGCTTTCGCCCGTCGTGTCATCCTGATAGGCGTAAGGTTTAAAGCACCCCACGAACTGCGAGTATGTGTAATCGGGATAAAACGTCACACGGCGCACGTTCTTCTCGGGGAAACATTCTTTAGCAAGTTTGTTTAACTGATAAGACTTACCGGTGCCTGGAGCTCCAAAGAAGATGTAATTGCGGGGATGTTCGATTACGCTAGCAACGTCGTCTTGTTCACCATGCTCGGTGTCGTAATTTGAGCCAATCATATCTTTAAGCTCTGGATATACGGTAAAGATGTCAGTCAGGGAGCTTGACGATGCTCTTCCACATGCCGATAGAAGAGCCCCAACATCCTTGCGCGGTCCGGCCTCTATTTCACGTATGGTTTGATTTGAGTAATCATTCAGGCCAACAAGCGGTAATTCTGAAAAATACTTGTAAGCATTTGCATAGCTATCGATTAGGTCAATCTTGTTGATGGACTTCCCAAAGATATAGCCAATCGAAACCGTTATATTTGAATCATCGTTGTGGTTAGCACCGAGATCTACCTCGATTACCTTAGCAACAGCGCGAATGCCTTGCCTCCAATCCGTAGCCATGCCTTTGGAGTTGTCTGAACCTAGCCAGAGGATTGCAAAGCAACCCGTGGCAAGAGTACGTGGAACCTGTTTGCAAGTGACAGCGAGTACATAAGGGGGTTCTTGAATACCTCCCTTTCGCGCATCAATAGCACGAATATCATCGACGCTATCCTTGCCGAGCCTCATTGTTACGAATCTGGGCGCGCTCATTTAACGGACGCCTCCTTGCTACTGCGGCCCGAAAGCAATTCAAGGCCTTCTCTCAATGGTTCAAACAGACGTCGATTGTTGCTGTCCACACGACGTAAGATTCCTTCAGCGGCGTTGGGTGTTAGGTAATACCTCGGTTTAGTGGCGCCTTTCTCAACAATCTCGTACAGATTGGTTGAAATCGGCTCACAGGGAAGCTCGCGATGCTCAGCAATCAGATACTGTCCATTCCACATCAAACCGGACTTGCCCCAAGTCAATCTCCCATGTTCTTTGCCCATATCAGGCAAATCAACCCAAGTCGCCTTATCGAAGGGCTCGTATTCGGGTAGGGCTATATAAAAAGAAACGCTGTCATCACTTGCGAGCTGCTCCTTTATTCTGCTCGCAATCCAGTTAATAACCGGAACGGAAACGGCGTTCCCGATAGCGGCATAACGGTGTGAGTCGGCGTCTTCGGTGTCTCCTTCGACTTTGGTCCAATCGTCGGGGAATCCTTGAAGTCTTTCGCATTCGATAGGGGTGAGCCTACGAACACCGTCCTTGCAAGTCACATAAGTTCTACTCCAATCGGTGCCGGTATGACGGCCTGAAGTTGCAGCGAGGCAATAGCCTGTCGTTGCGACTCGCGGGTACTTACCCTTCGGAGTAGACTCAGTAATAAAAGAGGTTCTTTCTTTGCTTGCTTTAGAAGGAGTACTTGTCTCGAAAAGCGAGGCCAATGCTTTAAGAGGGTTTCCCCTCCAACAGCAAAGGTAGACACGCGGCCTCGACTGAGGGACACCAAAGTAACGGCTGTTAAGAAGTCTCCAAGAGACTCCGTATCCAAGCTGGTTAAGGGTGTCTAGTATGACACCAAAGTCATGGCCGTTATTTGAATTGAAAAGACCCGCGACGTTTTCAATCAAAACAACCTGGGGCTTCTTTTCGCCAATAAGCTCAGCAAAACGATAGAAAAGACCGGAGCGAGAGCCGTTCAAGCCAAGTCTAGACATTGAGCCACGCGCCACAGAGATATCTTGGCACGGAAATCCACCGCACCAGACAGGGGCATCCGGGATGTCGGATGGCGCAACCTCGTTGATATCTCCAGCTTTTGGCACGTCCGGCCAATGCGAAGCTAGAACCCGATTGCAGAAATCATTGTTTTCGCAAAGGAAGCTATTCGAAAAGCCAGCCTTCTCGAATCCAAGATCAAAGCCGCCGATGCCGGCAAAGAACGAATTGACATTATATGAGTTATCGGCAATCACGAGTGAGTGTCTCCTAGCGCTCAGTATCGAAGTTTTCTCGTTAGCTATCTCGCTTAAGAAGCTCATTTAAAAGGCAGGTGCGCACGTATGCGCTAAAACTAAGCCCCTGAAGCGAAGCATCTTTCGCAGCAGCATCTTTCAAGTTCTGAGGAATGCGGATAGTGATAGCTGTGGTCTCGCCATCAACGAGATAGGCACGCTTTTCGGTGCTTGACGCTCCACTAGCTGTCAATTCGATGTAATCCATGCAAATGCTCCGAACCTAAGTGCAATACAAACGGTGCGCACATTTTACCAAATGAGTGCCAGCCACACTTGTAGAGCCTCCAAGAACTCAAGGCAACCGCAAAAACTATTATTAGCCGCCCAACCCCGCACAGCCAGCCACGCGCGCCGTGCTACTCGTCGAGAGACGGGCCGTGCGCGCTCCACCTGCAGTTTTCCGCGGCGCCTGCAAGCCAGCGCGGCCGCGCAGGCCTACACTGCACGCGGGACTCGGCTTCGCTCCGGCTCCGACTGCGGCATACGGGCTCGGCTGCGCGCACCGGCGGGCGCTGCCCGCGGTTTGGGGGCGACGAGCCCGGCGTCGACTGCAGTGGCTGCGAGGTCGCCGAGTGTATGGTCCCCGAGGGATCCGCCTTCCCGGTCGCTAACGCGTTCGACGTCGTCGTCCGCGAGTACCTGCTGGCGACGGGATTCCTGCCGGTTGAAAATCGGAAGGGGGGTCGGCGCCCGGCAGCGAAGGCGAGATCCCGTTCTGACGCGGAACGACGCGGGCCGGCCGGCCGCAGGCGCCCGCCCGGCCTCGAGGGTGAGCTGTCCATTTCGGTCGGAGCGATGTCCGGTCAATCGCAGAATTGCAGCCGCCTCGGCGGAATGATGTTCGGATCGTCCCGTAATAACCATGTCTGCTAATTAATCATTGTCGAACTCCACAAAGACCGACCTTGTAACGTCATCGATTCTGATTTCCGTTCTGTCGAATCTGGAAACTAGGCCGCTGCCGCTCCATGCCCTAAACCATCCATCGGGCCATCGCCTTTCTTGCAAAACCATCAATCTCGACAATTGAAGATTCTAGGCAATGGCCGTTTTTATGCATCAGCTTAAACGGTCATTACACCAGCATTGGGGACGCGATCCCATTTTACGCCATTTCAAAGCGAACGCCAAACGCTCCGGCTCTCTTCCTTCTTCTACAACACACCCTCACTAATTTGATGCAGATTGATTAATCGATCGCTTGATCCCCTGAAATCGGTCGCATAAGTTCAAGATAATGCCGCCCGAGCGGTGTGATAGAGAAAGAATCGGAGCGGTTTATCTTCTGGATCCTTGGCGGCTTGGGTAATCTGGGATTCTTTTTATCCAGCTGTTTCAATAGCTCTGCTACTGCCTCTTGAGTGGCCTCTAGATTCTTCTCCCTTTTTTCCTCGTTTTTACTGCCCAGCAGTCCTAACCTACAAAGCTTTTCTCGAATAGCCCTGTATTGGCTGTCGTCAATACTCTCCTCTGTGATCAGTTTAAAGTAATCATCTTCTGGCTCAAATCCAGTAAACGGGTTGCAGTAATGAAGCTTAAGCACACGAACATCAAGTTTGCCCATCCTCGACAGATCGTCAAAAAGCGTCAGCACAAACGAGTCACTCGGGTTCTCCTCATCCATGAGGTTTACAAAGGCATTGACACTCTGAGAAACCTTTTCGGGCTCGTTCTCTTCAACTACACTGTCAAGAAAGGCATCCCTATATGATCCCTCAACGAACTTGCCTCGAGCGACCGGCTCCAGCGAATCCAATCTGTCATTAACAATATCCAAGTTGGAAGATAGCTCATCTATTAGATGCTTAACATTTCTCTGCATCCTGTTCAAACGATAGTTGACAACGAGACCCAAAGCGCCAGGTGCTACCGCGCCTACAATGCTATCTGCGAGAACATTAGCAGCTCCCTGCAATCCAGCTTCACCCAACGCAGTTGCCAGTATGGGAAGGTTGTCAAGGGAGACCTCCGCACTTGCTTCTACAGTAGCAGAAGCAACATCAACCGCGATCCCTTTAGCTTTCTCAAAACCCACTTTTGCACATCCTTCACATACGAGACGCCTTATGCCGAAGAGCCACGGCAGAGACGGGACGGGGATCTTCCGGACTCTCCCGCCCGAAATTGGCAGCAGAAGCCGGACGAGTTGCTTAATCAACTATATCATCAAAAGGCTGATTGATCCTTTAGTTCTCACAAAGCAGCGAGCGCCATGGACAGAAGGCCCTGTCGCGAGAAATCCCAATTTCTTCGAGCTTATGAAGTATATTCGATTAAAAGGGAGCCACCACAATGCAACATTCGATTAAAAACAATAGAGAGATGCGGCCGCACAACCAGCACGAACAAAATGACGGATGCCTTCGTCTCCCAGCATGATGAAGAACGATTCGTTTACCGCTTTTACCGCATCATCCAGCCTCATTGCCAAGCGCACCCGCAGCATATTCCACGGTTCCAGACACCGGCAGTGTCGCCGACGGCGAACTCGTCGGCTGGGCCCACTTTGCCGCATTTCTCGCAGCGATACCATCGTTTGCCGCCCAGGCCTCTCGCCGGCCTCCTCACATCGTCCACGATGGGGGCCATTATTTCGCGGGCACGGTCCATGTCGCTGAGGGCCTTCTGACGACGCGCTTCATCTCTTATCGACCTCCCCTGCACGGGATGCGCCTCTTCCCAAGCCTCACGCGCCGCCTCCCTCTCTGCTGCTGCCTTTGCCGCCTGGGCCAGCTGCGCCCGTTCTTCTTCGGCCCTTTTGGCGGCCGCTAGGCGCACCTTCTCTCGCTTCTCGTGATCGATGGCGGCTCTTCGCTCCTTCTCTGTCTCTGCCTTTTGTCTCTCTTCTTCCTTCTTCTGCGTATAGAGCCTCCACGCCCGATCGCTGAGCTCCTTCGCCTTGGCGTTCCACACCCAACTCAGATGCCCCTGGCGCCTCCCAGACAGCAGCTCCTCCATAACCTCTTTGCTTTGGATCCTGACCGCAAGCTCCTCCCGGTCGTAGTGCTTTCCTTCCAAGGCCTTCATCGAGCTCATTAGGCTGCGAAAGCCCATTCTGACGATTCCCCGGCACTCTTTTCTAAGACTCGCGATTTGCTCGCCGCTGAGAACGTGCGCCAGCTCGGGGACAAACACGTATCGGGCACAGCCGCGAGATGTTCGGACATCCAGGGCAATAGCTGGGGCTTTTCTGCCTTCCACCTCGATTTTCTCCGCGCAATCCACTGGCAACTCCATACCCTTCGAAATTCTCTCCGGAAGATGCGTTTCCGGCACCTCGTAAGACAGCTCCGGAAACCACACGCTCCCACGCTCGCTTACGACATCCAAGGCCAATTCGGTCAGCAGGTATTCAGCCGACCAGGCACACGTGCCGCCGATATGGGCGAAATGGTGGATCTTCTTCTTGCCGTTGTTGCGAGCGATGAGTGGCTGGCCGCACCCCGGATCAGGGCACACGCACCCGCACGCCTTCCCGTTCGGAGCATCGTCCACATGGACGAGCTCGCCAGTCGTCACACTTCTACCGTAGAGAATCGGCAGGCTCTCACCCCAGACATCGCTCATCTTATCCCTCCCCCTTCTCAATCGGCACCATGTCGAGGCGCAGGGTTTGCTCTATCACCTTCATGAGGACGTCGTCTTCTATCCGGGGGTTCATCTTCACAAGGCCCACCAGGCCGAATATCACGACGCAGAACATTTCGTGCACCAGCTCGATCTCGATCCGATGGTAGGCCGCGTACTCTTTCGCGATGTGGTTCGCCAGGCAGTCCGCCGTCTCTCGCGTGGCGCGCACATCGAAGGCGTCCCGCACGCCCAGCTCCTCCAACACGCCTATCATCGGGCGCGGGCGCCCCGCCCCGTCGTAGAGCGAGTACCGGAACGTCCGGATGCACTTTTTGAGCGACCCCGGCGTGTCGCCGAAGATCCGCGCCTCGTTCCACACGATCACGCTTTCGACCAGGTCTTCCACGTAGTCGTCGATGACCGCCTCAATCAGCCCGTTGCGGTTCGCGAAGTGGTAGTAGATAAGCTCGCGGGTGACGTTCGCCTCCTTTGCGATGGCCGCGATGGAGGTCGCCCGCACCCCTCTCAGCTCGAAGAGCTTCCGCGCCGTGGCCACAATCGCACCCGGCGTGTCAGTCAGGCGCCGCGATTCCTTCAGGTCGCGGCGTCTCTCCCGTACGCAGCCGGCCGCCTGCAGCGGCGTCATCTTCCCATAATCGCGCATCGTCGTCATCCCCTGGAACGCCCCGTCTCTCCTCCGCGAAATGTCCTGCACAAATCATAGCCTTTTGTGAAATACTGCGATACCGGCATTTGCTAGACTTCAAACAAATCGGCCCGTACGCGGGCGCATCGCAAGCCGCATTCCCGCTTCTGAAACGCGCGGGCACATGCCGACGAAAGGAGACCTCATGGGCATCCTCTACCAGGCAGCCGATCCGATTTACTGGGTCATTTGGCTCTTCATCCTCTTCGCCCTGATGGCCTTCAACGAGCTGGGGCGCGTCAAGCTGTGGTGCGGGCTCGTCCTGTTCGCGCTTGTGCCGATCGCGCTCACGCTCTTCGTGTGGCCCGAAACCGCCGCACCCGGCAACGAGTACGGCACGGGCACCTGGTTCAACTGGGTGAAGACCTATTCCGCGCTGGCGGGGTGCCTCGGGTTCATAGCCCTGCGCTTCGTGAAATGGCGCGGCAAGGACGGCAAGACCCACTACCTGTACGAGAAGCGCTGGGCGCTGTGCTTCCCGCCGCTCATCCTGGCGATCAACATCGCCGAGGCGGTCATCCGCGACTTCCAGGTGTTCGGCTTCGCGCTGTGGGAGGGCGGCGTCGTTGAGAACCTCTGGACGATATCGGGTCCGTGGAACATCATGAACGGCATCGCGGGTATTTTGAACATCCTCACCATCTGCGGCTGGTTCGGCATCTTCATTTCGAAGGACCCGTCGAAGGACATGATCTGGCCGGACATGATCTGGGCCTGGATCATCGCCTACGACCTTTGGAACTTCGCCTACACCTACAACTGCATCTCGGACCACTCCGCCTACTGCGGCCTGGCGCTGCTTCTGGCCTGCACCATCCCGACGTTCTTCATCAAGCGCGGCGCGTGGCTGCAGCACCGGGCGCAGACGCTGGCGCTGTGGATCATGTTCGTGATGACGGTGCCCCAGTTCGCCGACGTGCTCGCCCCCATCCCGACCACGCATAACCCCACGGCGTTCTTCGTGGTGAGCCTGCTCGCGCTGGCGTCGAACGTGGCGCTGGCGGCCTACCAGTTCTACCGCATCCGCAAGCTGAAACTCAACCCGCTGAAGGACCAGATCTATACCGGCACGAAGGTCTATCAGCACATCGTGGAGGAGAACGAGTAGCAGCAGACGCGAACGCCAAAACCGACGCGTTTCCCGAGGGCACGCCCTAGCGTCATCCCACATGGCACCATGGCGGCCTCCCTTGACCAAAACGAAACATTTCGCCGCTATAATCCCCTATGCCCTCGACCCATGGGCGCACACGATCGGAGAAGGAAGGTCCGCTATGACGCAAACCACCCAGTTTAAAGTCGCTGCCGTGCAGATGGCTCCCGTGCAGAACGACACCGATGCGACCATCGACAAGGTCATCGGCTATATAGGCGAGGCGGCCGACGCGGGCGCCAAAGTCATCGGATTCCCCGAGGCCATCATTCCGGGATATCCCTGGTGGATCTGGATGGACGGCCCCATCCAGGGCATGGATTTGTTCTGCGAGCTGTACAGCCAGGCGGTGGAGATCCCCAGCGTGCAGGTGGCGCGCCTCTCCCAGGCGGCGCGCGACGCGGAGGCCTACGTGTGCGTGTCCGTCACCGAGAAGGACGGGGGCAGCCTGTACCTCACGCAGCTGTGGTTCGGGCCGTCCGGCGATCTTATGGGCAAGCACCGCAAGATGAAGGCCACGTCCAACGAGATGACCGTGTGGGGCGACGGCGACGCCTCCATGATGCCCGTCTTCGCAACGGAGTACGGCAACCTGGGCGGCCTTCAGTGCTGGGAGCACTACATTCCGCACAACGTGGCCACCATGGCCGCCAAGAACGAGCAGATTCACATCAGCGCATGGCCCATCGGGATGCCCGACCCCTCGACCTCCTTCGCCGACGAGCAGTGCGCCGTCGGCGCGCAGTACTACGCGCTCGCGACGGGGACGTTCACCTTGTGCGCCAGCCAAATCTGGACGCCGGAGATGGAGGAGAAGCTCTGCCGCTCCGACGCGCAGCGCCAGGCGATGGCCTACGGTCACGGGTTCACGCGGATCATCAGCCCCACGGGGCAGGTCATCGCCAAGATGGAGCACGACGCGGAGGGCGTGCTCGTCGCCGACATCGACCTTGGGCTCATCCCGGTCGCCAAGTACTTCATGGATCCGGCCGGCCACTACTCCACGCCAGGGAACATGCAGCTTTTCGTGGACGCGAGCCGTCAGAAGCCCGTGTTCATCCTCGGCGAGGAGGAGCCCGAGGGCCTCTCCTACGAGGACATCCAGTTCGAAGTTCAGTAGAAGCTCGACGTCTGGAGGGTGCGGTCCGGGTCGTCTTCGCACGGCATCGGGCCGTGCCCTCCGCAATTCCAACTTCCCTGGGCGCCAAGGAGCATCAGAACCACCTGAACAAGTTCCCCGACGGCTACTGTCGCGTCCCCAGGGCGCTCACGACGAAGTACCTTCAGAAGGTGGAATAGCTTTCTCCACTTGCGCCAAACGCTGCTATAGCTCGGCGAATCTCTCCATACGCTCAGTCTCCGCCTCAGACAGGCGGCGCAGCATGGCGGCCAGGCCATCGTAGTCGCTGCGTGCCAGCAAGTCCATATAGGCGGCGCGCTCTTCCACGGGGATCACTACCGGAGCGAGGCCGGCGCGCATGAGCCCGCGGTTTACGAGGATGCGACCCGTCCGCCCGTTGCCATCTTCGAAGGGATGAATTCTCTCGAAGCGGATATGGAAGCGGGCCTCGCGCAGGAAGGGGTCTCCTTCCTCGTCGTGGTTGTACTCGTACACGAGCTGCATCATGAGCTGGTTCACTTGATTGGCGGCCGGCGGCAGGTGTTCCGCCCCGCGGATGATCACCTGGTCGTGACGATAGTCGTCGATGCCGCTTATGTTGCGGTTGATATCCCGCGCTATGGCCTTGATAAGCCGCTCCGAAAGAGGGTCGTCCATGTTTTCCGATGCCGTGGCCAGGGCGTACTTGTGGTTGATCGCCTCGTACAGCTCGCGAGCCGTAGCCGTCACCTTCAGGGTATTGTCGTTCCAGAGGATGGCATAGGTCTCGGCAAAGGACAACGTGCTGCCCTCGATGGCGTTCGAATGGTATGTGCTGCGCGTCACGTAATCTTCGAAATAGGCCTGGTGATCGCGCATGAATTGCAGGGCATCCACGGGGCGCTCCTTACAACAAGGGGCGCTTCCCGGAAGAGAAACACCCAACTGAGACAACCGAACGAAACGAGTGGCTCCATTCCCACTCAATCGTTGCGGGAGCTTGCTGGCAACATCATACACTACTCGCCTCGCCTTCGACTCGAAGGCCCTCGATCGGGGCGGCCATACGATCCAGAAGGGCCGCATTGTTTGCCAGAAACCTCCTCATTTCCGCAAAGGCCCTCATGGCCTCGATGCTGACCTGGGCTGCTTTTTGCTGTTTAGTAGCTCGGGCAACATAGCGATCCCTTGTTCCGTGTATGCGTAAGGCATGTATCGTCTGCCTCCTCGGCCGCTCTGCGCTCCGTTTGAGGTGACAATTCGGCACCTCAAACTCTCATATTCTATGAGCAGCTTATTCACGACGCTGTTCGCTCCTTAACTCAGCCCGGATAGCTTAGTAAGTTCTCTCTTTCTATTGTATCATTATTAATTCTGATACAATATCCCAAAACAGAGAGCTAGGAGAAGCAGTGAGCAGGCATACTATCCGAATACCTCTGGGCAATGAGATCGATGCTTCCACGGCAGAAGACCTCAAAGTTCTCGAGAAAGACCTCAACGCAATGGGCGTGCGCCTTACGATCCCGGATGCATTGCCCGGCGGAGCGCTGGTGTTTGAATACGATGATGAGGCCCACAAGCGCAATGCCGGACGGAAGAAAAAGGCAATTCCGGCAGACAGCGAACTTTCGGAAATGACCCAAGCACAAATGGACGAATGGCTTCTCGATACCCCCATCGCCGAGATCCAGGAAACGCTCGACGTGGGACGAGCAACCGCCTATCGTCGCGTAAGAGAGGCCCGATCGCGAGTGGTTTACGCGGTGGTTTCCCTCGCTGATATAGACGGCAACCAAGAAGGATGAGGAGACGCATAAAACTGAAGCGCCTCATCTCTCAAACGATTGACTGTACGTATAATATAGTATACACTTAAGGAGCATGAGCGATGATGACCGTCCTGCAAACAACCGAGTTCGCGAAATGGCTCAAACGACTCAAAGATGCTGAGGCGCGAGCACGTATTCTCGTGAGAATACGTCGCCTTTCACTAACGGAGAATTTTGGAGACGCTAAACCAGTTGGTGGCGGCGTTTACGAGATGCGCATCGAGCACGGGCCTGGATATCGCCTCTATTACGCAAGACGGGACAATGCGGTGGCCTTGCTCCTCATCGGCGGAGACAAATCATCGCAACAGCGAGACATCGCGAAAGCAAAGAAGCTCAACCTCGAGTACAGGTGATGGGAGCCAGCAATGAAGAAAGCGACAACCTGGGACGCAGCCGACTATCTCGAAACGGAAGCCGACATTGCGGCCTATCTAAATGCCGCCTTTGAAGACGGCGACACCTCCGTAATCGCCGCTGCTCTTGGCGACGTCGCCCGCGCAAAGGGAATGACGCAGCTTGCAAAGGAAACCGGCATCACCAGGGACGGCCTTTACAAGGCTCTCTCGCCTACAGGGAACCCCTCATTTGATACGGTACAAAAGGTTGTAAAGGCTTTCGGGCTCAAACTCGACGTTTCTGCGGTCTCGGCATAGAAATAGAGCGGGTTTTTCTGAATCTCACCTACTTTTTTAAATTCAGGTTTACCGAATTCAATGCGGACACCGCGAGCGACGATGTTACTCGCAAGCAAGGAACTTCAGAGCAACAAGATAGCGAGTGCTTTCTAGATGAAAACACTCGCTATAATTAAGCATATTTTGTTAAAAATTTATTCCCATTCGATTGTCGCGGGCGGTTTGCTGGTGATGTCGTACACCACTCGGTTCACACCGGGGACCTCCGCCACTATGCGGCCGGAGATGCGGGCCAGGACGTCGTAGGGCAGGCGGGCCCAGTCGGCGGTCATGGCATCCGAGCTTTCCACGGCGCGCAGGATCACCGGGCGGGCGTAGGTGCGCTCGTCGCCCATGACGCCCACGGACTTGATGTCGGGCAGCACGGCAAAGTACTGCCACACGCTGTGCTCGCTGTTGCGCTCGCCCGTCTCGGCGAACAGGCGCTCGTTGTAGGCGTCCAGCTCCTCGCGGACGATGGCGTCGGCGTTCTTCAGGATGTTCAGCTTCTCCGCGTCCACATCACCGATGATGCGAATGGCCAGGCCCGGCCCCGGGAAGGGTTGGCGGTGCACGATGTAGTCGGGCAGGCCCAGCGCCGTGCCCAGCGCACGCACCTCGTCCTTGAAGAAGTGGTCCAGAGGCTCAATCAAATCGAAATGCACGCCCTCGGGGAACGGAATCAAATTATGGTGCGACTTGATGGTGCTCGCCTTCCCGCCGGTCTTGCGCGCGCCGCTCTCGATGATGTCGGGGTAGATGGTGCCCTGGGCCAGGTACTTCACCGGCCGGCCATCCTGGGCCAGATCCTCCGCCACCGCGAAGAACTCCTTCCAGAACTGCGTGCCGATGATGCGGCGCTTCTCCTCCGGGTCGGTCACGCCGGCCAGAAGCTCCAGGTAGCGCTCCTCGGCGTGCACGTGGATGAAGTCCACGTCGAACTGCTTCGTGAACACCTCTTCCACTTCCTCGGGCTCGCCCTTGCGCAGAAAGCCGTGGTTCACGAACACGCAGGTCAGCTGCTTGCCTATGGCGCGAGCGCACAGCGCCGCCACCACGGATGAGTCCACGCCGCCCGAAAGGCCTAAAATGACGCGGTCGTCCCCCACCTCGGCGCGAATGGCCTCGATGGAGTCCTCGATGATGGAGTCCATCGTCCAATCGGGCTCAAGCTCGCATACGCCGAACAGGAAGTTGCGCAGCATGGTCTGGCCGAACTCAGTGTGGCGCACCTCCGGATGGAACTGCGTGGCGAACAGGCGCCGCTCGGGGTATTCCATGGACGCCACCGGGCACACCTCGGTGCGCGACGTGATGGAGAAGCCCTCGGGCACGCGGCTCACGGCGTCGCGGTGGCTCATCCACACGGTCTGCTCGCCAGGGGTGCCGTCGAACAGCGCCGACTCGCCCGCCCGCGTGATGACTGCCGGGCCGTACTCGCCCTTCTCGGTGTGGCCCACTTCCCCGCCGAGCGCCACGGCCATGGCCTGCTGCCCGTAGCAGAAGCCGAGCACGGGAATGCCCAGGGCGAGGATCTCCGGGTCGATGGAAGGGGCGTCCTCCGCGTACACCGACGCCGGACCGCCGGACAGGATGATGGCCGCGGGCGCGATGGCTCGCACCTCCTCGGCCGTGATGTCGCAGGGCACGATTTCGGAATACACGTGCAAATCGCGCACGCGACGGGCGATGAGCTGCCCGTACTGGGCGCCGAAATCGACGACGATAACCTTCTGTTCAGGGGTTGCGGACTCAGCCACGGTACCTCCTTGGGGTCGTAACATGTTCGAGGGCGATTCTACACCTTGCCACGCGCAGAGATATTTCTGCGGGATGAAATATCGAGAAAGTGCGGAATGGGCGGCAGGGAGATCCTTCGGCTCCGCGCTTCGCGCTGCGCTCAGGATGACACAAGGGAGGACGCGCGGCGGTTGGGAGATTAGGGCAGACCAAGGTCTGCCCCTACGGGCGGACAAGCGAGATGGCGGGATGCAGCGCCGGATGACCTACCGGAGATACTTCGCCCGCAGAGCCTCGCGCTTCTCGGGACCGAAATCCAGGGCCTCGGCGAGGTAGGCATCGAAAGAGCCGTAGTTGGCGTTCACCGCCGCCATGGCGCAATCGTAGTAGTCGTTGTAGGCGTAGAACAGCGAGTCGATGTCCGCATCGAGCCCCTTCATGAGACCCAGCTTCTTGCTGATGGCGTCGACGATCCCCTCGGCGCGGTTGCGCGCGAACAAATTCGTGGCCAGGTAATCGGCGCGCACGTAGGCCTCGGGCACCCCGAGCGCCCGCTCCACGATAACCGCGCCCAGGCCAGCCCGGTCCTTGCCCTCGGAGCAGTGCCACAGGTACGCCCCGCCGTCGCCTTCCAAAAGCACCTCGAGAAACGACGTGTAGGCAACCCGCCCCGCGTCGTCCAGCAAAATCTGGGGGTACATGCCTCGCACCAGCTCGTGAGGACTGGCGTTGTAGCTAGCGAAGGTCTTCAAGTCCTGGGCCACGCCCGCGCCGTGGGTGATGCCGATAGTCTCGCCGGACAGCGCCGGGAAGTCGTAGAACACCACGCCTTCCATAAGCTCGCGGGGGTCGGGCTCCTTGTCGCGCTCGAGCTGGGTGCGGAAATCGATGACACCCACCAGGTCGTAGTCGCCCACAAGCCGCGCCAGGTCCTGCTCGCTCGCCTTGTGAAGGCACCCGCTGCGGATGAGTTTCGCCGGCGCGATGCGGCGTCCATCGGCCGCCGGCATGCCGCCCAAATCGCGCGTGTTGTGCAATCCCTCAAAGGGAATGTGCCCGAATTCGGGAAATCCGGGAATGGGCTCGGGCATATCCAACGACGAGGACTTTTCCTCGTCGGCGCACTTCTCTTCTGCGGTCATGGCGGCCTCCTGTCTCGGTGAGCGCGGGATGCGCCCGCGTCAATGTCTTCCGCCTATGGTAGAACAGCGAAGGACCGCCTGCCACAAGCAGACGGCCCCTGTCATCGTTTCGTCGCGACAGACGCCCCAGCACCGGCAGCCCCGAATGCCGGGCATCCGACCCGCACGCCTTCGCACCCTCCTAGGACGCCTTCGCGAAGGCGATCTCGGAGACCTCCACGGAACGCGCCGGATCGCTTACCCAGTCGTTCATGCTGCCGGCGTACAGATACAAATGACGGTAGCCCACCGAGGCCAGATAATCGCAGGCGATCTTGGCATGCACGCCTATCTGGCAATAGACGATAGCCGCGTCGTCGGAGAAAATGCCGTTGTCCTGGAACATCTCGGCCAGCTCCTCGGCCGGGTCGTCCGAGGCGGCGGCCACATCGAGCCTGATGTTGATCGCCGAGGGAATATGGGCCGCGTCGTAACGCAGCGGCGGCCGCACATCCACGATGGGCATGCGCCCGATCTCGCGCTTCACAAAGTCGGCATCGACGATTTGGTAAGCCTTCATAACACAACACCTTTCAAGTTCGCAGCGGGTGCGATGGGCGCCGGCGAAACCCATCGCGTTTTCTGTCCTTAATGGTAGCCGCACGCGTCCTTCCCATGGCGACGGAGCCGTTACGCTTCCCCCTCCGTTGTTCTTCCAAACGAGATCTTTTATTCCTCCC
This sequence comes from uncultured Adlercreutzia sp., assembly GCA_902478715.1. Taxonomy (GTDB): domain Bacteria; phylum Actinomycetota; class Coriobacteriia; order Coriobacteriales; family Eggerthellaceae; genus Adlercreutzia. Next base: position 927 of record CABSMC010000014.1, on the reverse strand, counting down.
CTTGACAGAACGATAGCGGTGCTTATACTTATGAACAGTTGCTCATATGTTTAAAGTTTATAAGGAGCTGAAATGAGCGCACCAACTGCTATAGAAAAGGAAGCCGGCGAAGTCGTGGAAAGCGCCTGCGCGTCGCTGGAGGCCTGCCCCTGCGGCTGCAATCGCGAGGCCACGGCCAGCCTGTTCGCGGAAATGCCCGACGAGGAGCTGCTGTTCGACGTGGCCGACCTGTTCAAGGCCTTCTCGGACACCACCCGCATCAAAATCCTGTTCGCGCTCATGGGCGGCGGTCTGTCGGTCACGGAAATCACCGAGACCGTCGGTTGCACCCAAAGCGCCGTGAGCCACCAGCTGCGCACGCTGAAGCAGGCGCGCCTCGTGAAGGCCACCCGCGACGGAAAGAACGTCATCTACGCGCTGTCCGACGATCACGTGTACACCATGCTCGCCCAGGGCATCACCCACGTGTGCGAGTAGCTCCGCCCCTTCAACCCACCGAACCGTCCGCCCCAATCGGGCGGAGACGCGAAAGGAAATGCCATGCGCAAGTCATTCAAACTGGAAAACCTCGATTGCGCCAACTGCGCCGCGAAAATGGAAGCCGGCATCAATGAACTGCCCGGCGTGAACAAAGCATCCATCAGCTTCATGACGAGCAAGCTCATGATCGACGCGGACGCCGCCGACGCGGAAGCCCTCGCCGCCATCGTCGATGCCGCCCAAGCCGTCTGCACCAGCTACGAGAAAGACTGCCGCATCGTCCGTTAGGATTCCCCATGAACCCGAAGCAGAAGAAACTCCTCACCCGCATCATCGTCGCGCTCGTGCTGTTCGTCGCCATCGAAGTGGCGGCGCAGACCGGCGCGCTCGCCGCCGCCTTCGGCACCCCCGGCGACGTGTATGCCGAGTTCGCGCTCTTCCTCATCC
>CABSMC010000013.1 GCA_902478715.1 uncultured Adlercreutzia sp. | reverse complement strand
GTGGAGGCCACTGGTGCCGCCGACGCTTCCGCTTCCGCCTCCGAGCCCATCGATTTCTCCAACGTCGTCGTCGAGCCCCTCTTCGAAGACGAGGTGGACTTCGACACCTTCAGCAAGTCGGACTTCCGTGCCGTGAAGGTGAAGGAGTGCATCGCGGTGCCGAAGTCGAAGAAGCTGCTGCAGTTCACCTTGGACGACGGCACGGGTACCGATCGCACCATCCTGTCGGGCATCCACGCCTACTATGAGCCCGAAGAGCTCGTGGGTAAGACGCTCATCGCCATCACCAACTTGCCGCCGCGCAAGATGATGGGCGTGGCCTCCGAGGGCATGCTCATGTCCGCGATCCACGAGGTGCCCGGCGACGACGGCGAGCCCGAGGAGCGTCTGAACCTCCTCATGGTAGACGACCGCATCCCCGCCGGCGCCAAGCTGTACTAGACGCTTGCGCTGACGACTCCAGGACGGCCCCCTTCGCAACTGCGGTGAAGGGGGCCGTCCTTTGTATCCAGCTTCTTGACGGCTGGTGAATGACGGCGCATTCTAGGGCGCCCTCTGCTTAGAATGGGAGGGGAGAGGAGAGGAGGTGCCCCATGAGCGCCACAGATGACGAACGGCAACGCGACGAAGACGACGAGCGCGCTGCCCGCGAGCGGCGGGAGCGCCGCGAGGAGCGCCGGCGGCGCAAGGAGCGCACGCGCCGCGAGAGCCTGCGTCGGCGCTTGGGCGACTCATCCACGTTCAAACGGGAAACCTTCTACGCTCTGGAGAACCTGAATCGGGCGAACTGGCCGGCGAAGATCGTCGGAGGTGCGCTGTTCGCGCTCATCCTCCTGAATGCCGTGGTAGTGTTCGTCTCCGCTCAGCCGGGGCTCGATCCGGTGGCGGCCAATATCATCCAGGGCTTCTACCGATTCTCCACGGTGTGCTTTTTCGTGGAATATATCGCTCGTATCTGGATTGCCGATTTGGCCTACGGTAACTGCACGCCGGCTCGTGCTCGGCTGCGCTATATCTTCTCGCCGTGGGGCATCATTGACCTCTTGTCCTTCGGGCCGAATATGGCGGCATGGTTCCTGCCCGTCACGCCCGCGCTGCAGAACGTCATCAGCGTGGTGCGGTTGGTGCGCCTGATAAAGATCTCCCGCTATATGCGCGGGCTGCGCACCATCGGTCGCGTCATTTCGAAGCACTACCATGAAATCGTGGCGTCGTTTCTGGTCATTGCCATGCTCGTGGTAGTGGCCAGTGTGGTGATGTACGAGATTGAGCATCCGGCTCAGCCCGACAAGTTCAACAACCTTTTGTCCGGCATCTACTGGGCCGTGACCACTGTCACAAGCACCGGCTATGGCGATTTGGTGCCCATCACGCCGGCGGGGCGCATCGTGGGCTCGGTCATCATGTTCCTCTCGGTGGCGCTCGTGGCCATTCCCGGCGGCATCTTCTCGGCCGGCTTCGTGGCCGAGTTCCAAAACGCCAACCTCCGCAAGATCGAGCGCGACGTCCGCCGCGAGGACGCTCGTCAAGACAACCGCGACGAGGAGGAGCGCGCCGCCGACGAAGAAACCGAGCATGACACGCCACCTCCCTCACAACGTGCCCACAAATGACGGCTTCTCGGGGCGGAGGTTTAGCAATTCAAGATAGGGAGTGCTAAACTGCACGGGAACTATTTGCCGTGCCCGACGTGTCAGTTTTACTAGAGAGAAAGCATTCGCAGAAGGGCACCAACCCAAGGAACGAGGCAACCATGTCATTCGAGAAATTCACGGACAAGGCGCGCAAAGTGCTTGTCCTGGCTCAGGATGAGGCGCGCTCGCTTCACCAGCCCTATGTGGGCACCGAGCACATTCTGCTCGGCCTCATCCAGGAGAAGGACGGTCTTGCCGCCCAGGCGCTCGATCGCCTGAATGTCACTTATGATGGCGTCGTGCAGGCCATCCGCCAGGTGGTCACCATCGACGAGGACACCGATGTCTCGGGGCACCTCTCCTTCACGCCGCGCGTCAAGCGCGTGCTGGAGAACTCGCTGCGCGAGGCCATGCAGATGGGGCAGTCCTACATCTCCACGGAGCACTTGCTGCTCGGCATCGTGCGCGAAGGCGAGGGCACGGCGCTCGAGGTGCTGGGCCGTCTGAACGTCTCCGGCGACGACGTGCGCGGGGCGCTGAACGATCTCGTGGGCCAATCGCCGGTCTACGCCGGGCGCGCGGGCTTCGATGGCCCGGCGAGCTCGTCGGATTCCATGCTCACCGAGTTCGGCACCGATCTCACCAAGAAGGCTCGCGAGGGCAAGCTGGATCCGGTCATCGGCCGCGCGTCGGAAATCGAGCGCGTCATGCAGATCCTCTCGCGCCGCCAGAAGAACAACCCGCTCATTCTGGGCGAGCCCGGTGTGGGCAAAACCGCCATTGCCGAGGGCCTAGCCCAGCTCATCGTGGCCAACCAGGTGCCCGACATCCTGCGCAACAAGCGCCTCATCACTCTGGACGTCTCCGCGCTCGTGGCCGGCTCGAAGTACCGCGGCGAGTTCGAGGAGCGTCTGAAGAAGGTCATCAAGGAGGTCATGGACGCCGGCGACGTGCTGCTGTTCATCGACGAGATCCACACCATCATCGGCGCCGGCTCTGCGGAAGGCTCCATCGATGCGGCTGCTATTCTGAAGCCCCCGCTGTCCCGCGGTGAGATCCAGATCATCGGCGCCACCACTCTGGAGGAGTTCCGCAAGCACCTGGAGAAGGACTCCGCGCTGGAGCGCCGCTTCCAGCCGCTCACCATCAACGAGCCTAACGAGGAGCAGGCCGTGCGCATCATGGAGGGCCTGCGCGACAAGTACGAGGCGCACCACGGCGTGCACTTCACCGACGAGGCGCTGACCGCTGCCGTGCAGCTGGCCAACCGCTACATCCAGGATCGCTACCTGCCCGACAAGGCCATCGACGTCATGGACGAGGCCGGTGCTCGCATGCGCATCCGCAACATGACGCTGCCCAAAGAGCTGCGCGACTTGGACGAGAAGCTGCGGAAGTGCCGCGCCGAGAAGGACCGCGCTATCGGCGACCAGAACTTCGAGCGCGCCGCCGAGCTGCGCGACGAGGAAGAGGCCCTGAAGAAGGAGCGCGAAGAGGCCGAGAAGCAGTGGGAAGAGGACACGTCGAAGACCGTGCAGAACGTCACGGTTGAGGACATCGCCGACGTGGTGTCCATGTCCACTGGCGTGCCCGTGAGCAACCTCACCGAGGCCGAGACCGAGAAGCTTTTGCGCATGGAAGGCGTGCTGCACGAGCGCATCATCGGTCAGGACGAGGCTGTCACCGCGCTTTCCAAGGCCATCCGTCGCTCCCGTTCCGGCCTGAAGGATCCGAAGCGCCCCGCGGGTTCGTTCATCTTCCTGGGCCCTTCGGGCGTGGGCAAGACCGAGCTTTCCAAGGCGCTGGCCGAGTTCCTGTTCAACTCCGAGGACGCGCTTCTGTCCTTCGATATGTCCGAGTATATGGAGAAGCACACGGTATCGCGCCTGGTGGGCTCGCCTCCGGGCTACGTGGGCTTCGACGAGGGCGGCCAGCTCACCAAGGCCGTGCGGCAGCGCCCGTACTCGGTGGTGCTCTTCGACGAGATTGAGAAGGCACATCCGGATGTGTTCAACATCCTGTTGCAAATTCTGGAGGAGGGCCGCCTTACCGACGCCCAGGGCCGTACCGTGGACTTCCGCAACACCGTCATCATCATGACGTCGAACGTGGGCGCCCGCGACATCACCACCACGACCACGCTGGGCTTCTCGAACTCGGGGCAGAACGGGCTTTCCGACAAGGAGATCAAGAGCCGCGTCATGCATGAGCTGAAGAACGCCTTTAGGCCCGAGTTCTTGAACCGCATCGACGAGATCATCGTGTTCAAGAGCCTGACCGAGGATGAGATCGTTCAGATCGTCGATCTCATGGTGGCCGAGCTGCGCGAGCGCATGATCGCTCAGAACATGACCATCAACCTGGACGACGCTGCCAAGCGCCTCGTGGCCAAAGAGGGCACCGACACCGCCTTCGGCGCGCGTCCCTTGCGCCGCGCCATCCAGCGCATGCTGGAGGATCCGCTGTCCGAGCAGATTCTCGAGGGCCGCTGGACGAGTGGCTCGGTGGTGGACGTCACCGTGTCCGAGGACGGCGAGGAGCTGGTGTTCTCCGAGGGAACGGGTTCCATCCCGGCGCCCCGCAAGCGCGATTCCATCGCCCGCGACGCCGAGTTGCTGCTGACGAACTACGATCTGGGCCACGCCGGCGTAGGAAGCGGCCGCGGCGCCGGCACCCCCGCGGGTTCCCTGGCGGGAGGGGAGTAGGAGCGGACTTTCAGCACTAGCGGGGCTGCCCTTCGGCTCCGCCACGGTTGTGCTTCGGTGTCAAGCGAGGCCGCGCCTCGGCTCCGCCGTAGCTGCGCCCAGCCGCAATCCGAGCGTATTCTAACCGCATCTTCAAGGAGGCTCCCCGGAGCCTCCTTCTTCATGTCTGAACCGCGATTGGGACGATTTCGATTTCCCTTCCCGAATGCCAGTTCGACCCCGGAATGGTAAGAGCGCAAGACCTCTGGAGCGCGAAATCTTACCAAAGCGGGCTTCAACTGGAATTTTTCGTCCTCGCGCCTTACCAAAGCGGGCCTGAAGTGGCATTTGCGGATGAAAATCCGAAAATGCGCGCGATGGCTTATACTATGTCCCAACATTCCACGAGCCCTCAGGGGGTACTTATGCCGAACATCATCGATCCCGTCACTGAGCCCTCGGTTCTTCGCGAGCCATCCTTTTGTATGGATGAGCTCGATTTCGATGCTCTGAGCTCGCCGCTTCTGCAGCTGCAGGGCAAAGTGGACAAAAAGCCCCAAACGGCGGCTATCATTCTGGCTGGTGGTACTGGGGAGCGCTTCGGCAAAGAAGGCGGCAAGCAGCTGGTGGAGATTGCCGGCAAGCCCATCCTCACGTGGTCGGCCGAGGCCTTCGACGCGGTAGGCGATGTGGGGCTCATCGTCATCGTGTGCCCCGAGGAGCGCATGCACGAGTACTTGTCCCGCGCCATCGACCCGTTCCCGTTTGTGACGCCGGTGGTGCTCGCGCCTTCAGGGGCCATTCGCCAGGAATCGGCGTTCTCGGGGCTCGAGATGGTGGGCGACGAGTACGAGTACGTGGTGCTGCACGACGGTGCCCGGCCGCTCGTGTCGCCAGACCTCATCGAGCACACCATCAACATGGTCAAGGGCAACTTCGATGCCGACGGCGCCATTGTGGCGCATCCGGCGGTGGATACGCTGAAGGTCGTGGAAGACGGCGTGGTGGTGGGCACCCCCGACCGGTCGGTGTTCTGGAATGCTCAGACGCCCCAGGTCTTCCGTGCGGGCATCTACCGTCGCGCCCATGCAAGTGCGCTGTCTGACGGGTTCGTGGGAACTGACGACTCTTCGCTCATCGAGCGGCTTGGCGGTAAAGTGCTGATCGTGGAAGGGAAGCGCGACAACATTAAGCTCACGGTGCCCGAGGACTACGTGCTTCTCGCCAGCGCCGTCCGCACCATGCTTTTGAACTCCGAGCATCGATGACGGTTAACGAAGAGGCCACTTTTTGCAGCAAATCGCGAGTTATAAGCGTCCGGAGCTTGCTTCGTTCGAGACATTCAAAAGCTGCGAATTTCTGACCTGGGGTTTTGCCGAGCGGAAAATCTGGAATGCAGCGAAGCGCATCGTGCAGACGCTTATAACTCGCGATTTGCTGCAAAATCGGCCCCTTCCAATGACCGAGAGGGAAATGAGAAGGGTTCTCAAAGGCGTCATGCATGATGGAGGAAGGCGGAAGGAGTCTGAATGAACGATCTGCGCAATCTTCGGACGGGGCTGGGGATGGATGTGCATGCCTTCGCGCCGGGCCGCAAGCTTATTTTGGGCGGGGTGGACATCCCGCACCATCAGGGGCTCGACGGGCATTCCGACGCCGACGTGCTGGCCCACGCCATCTCCGATGCGCTGCTCGGTGCTGTGCGCGGAGGCGACATCGGGAAGTTGTTCCCCGACACCGACCCGGCCTACAAGGATGCCGACTCGCTCAAACTGCTCGCTGAGGTGGCCCGCTTCGTGCGCGAGCGCGGTTTCGAGATCATCGACGTGGACAGCGTCATTGCCGCCCAGGCCCCGAAGCTCTCTCCCTACCGCGAGCAGATGCGCGAGAACCTGGCAGCGGCCATGGGAGTGCCTGTGGAAAACGTCGGCGTAAAGGCCACCACCACCGAGCACTTGGGCCACGAGGGTCGCGAAGAAGGCATCACCGCCTACGCCACCTGCCTCGTGTGTCGCATTTAAAGGCCATCAGAACCTAACCTGGACCTTCGACTATGCACCGGAGAAGGCGGCCTTCTACGTCCTGCGCGTCCGCTCGGTGAGCGACGCCGGCGAGGTGAGTCCCGCGAGCGTCTTCGCCGAGCTGCAGGCGGGCGAGTGGGAAGACGCTCGCTCGGCCGCCTCGTTGCCGACACGACTGAAGCGCCAGCGCGAGCTGTGCAGCTTGACCCAGGAGGAGTTGGCTGAGCGATCGGGGATAAGCTTGCGCTCCATCCAAATGTACGAGCAGCGGCAGAAGAACACCAATCGCGCCTCCGCTGAGGCGGTCTACCGCCTCGCCTGCGCCTTGCGCTGCTCCATGGAAGGGCTGCTGCAGTTTTAGGTTGATTCTCGCAATCCCAAAATCTCTCCCAAGCGTCGCACATTTCTCCATTCTCAAGCGTATTGTCTGTGAAAGGTCTTTTACGGAAGGCGGTGACGGGGCGGCAAGCTAGCGGCTGCGGCGTTGGCGCCTTCCCTTTCGGACGAGAAGGAAACCTGTGGACAATCGCCAGTACCGACAGATCGTCGACGACTACGCCGACATGGTGTACCGCATCGCGCTCAACCAGACGCGGCGCGTGCCCGATGCCGAGGACGTGGTGCAGGCGGTGTTCTTGAAGCTCTACGAGAAACCGCCGGCGTGGCTTTGCGATAAGGCCGAGCGTGATAGCGGGCGCGCCATGGCGGCCGAGGTCGAGCGCGGAGCCGCCCGCGATGAGCATCTGCGCGCTTGGCTCATTCGCGTCACGGTGAACGAGTGCAAGAGCCTCTGGCGGAGTCTGTGGCGCCAGCGAGTGGAGCTGCGGGACATTCGCGACGGCGATGCCCCGCCCTTCGAGGAGCCCGCTTTCGCCGAGCCGGCTCACGAGGCGCTGTACGCGGCTTTGGGCACGATGCCCGAAAAGTGCCGCATTGTCGTGCACCTGTTCTACTTCGAGGACATGGGCACCCGCGAGATCGCCGAGGTGCTGGGCATCAAGGAACCCACGGTGCGCACCCGGCTCGTCCGAGCAAGGAAGTTACTGAAACAGTCATTGAAGGAGGCGTGGGAAGATGAGCAACCAGAGCCAATACAAAGCCATGATGGGCGAGGTCCATGCCTCTGCTGACCTGATTGGAAAGGTTAAGGGCATTCCCATGGAGAAGACGAAGAAACGCACGACGGCTCTGAAATTCGCGACGGCCACCTGCGCGGCGCTGCTCGGAGTATTTGTGGTCACCAACGGTGTGTGCTACGCCGCCACGGGCGAGACCTGGGTGGAGAAGGCCACGGTCTACATCAACGGCGAGCCGGTGGAGCTGGACGTGCGGATGAGCCAGAACGGCGATACCACCGTGGCGGAGGTCAGCTACGAGGTGAACGATGAGAGCGGCGGCGCGGCGCAGATGACCATGATCTCGGAAGACGGCGACTTCGACGGCACGACCTTCGAGATCCACGACTACACGGTGGAAGGCGCCGAGGACGGTTCGCCGAACGCCGACGACATGGTGCTGGAATCCGCCGACGGCCACGTGGTTTTAGCTCCCGAGGGCGTGGAACCCATCGACCTGACCGACCAGCTGGCCGCTAACGGCGCCGCCACGGGCACTTATGACAAAGACGGTGCCACCTACGTGTACCAGGTAAGCAGCGAATCCGGCAACTGGCACGCCTCTGTGCATCTTGAGGGTGTCGACGCCGAAGCCGCCCCGTCCGCCGCTGCGGGGGCGAAGTAGTCTCGGCTACTACTGCGCGGGTGCGGTAGGTTAGGCAGCTACTGCGGAAAATGCAACAGATCACCCGCTGGTCTCGCCGCATTCAAAATCTCTCGCGCGTTGAATTGCGCACGCTACCGCGCTTCCCATCAAATTCCCGCCTGGGTGTGGTGCCCGAGCGGGAATTTGCTTGCGAACGTGACTGAAATGGCTTGGAAATCGCGAAACATCGGTCGGGGAGCTTGTTTTCGACGTTCTTTGTAATACCGGAGATAGCGTTTGCGCAGGTCGTGTATTACAACGGGGTGTAAATCGCAGATTTCGGCCGATGTTTCGTCAATTTCAAGCCATTTGAAGGGTACGAAGCCTCTTTTTGTGGATTTGGCCGATGTTTCGTGATTTCCAAGCCATTTCAGGATCGATAAGTATCATTTTGCGAAAGAGTGAGAAGTGCTTTTCGACGCAAGTGCAGAAGTGCAACGATGGCGCGTGGAAGGAAGCGGCTATGGCGAGGTTGACGGAGCGGGCCTTCGAGAACGCAGTCGTGCGGCTGCGCGACGGTCAGGGCGCGCTGGGCCAAAGCGCCCTCGATACGCTGCACGAGCATCGTGAGGAACTGGCGAACCAGATGCTGGCGCGGCTGGCGGGCAGCGACGAGTTCGCCGCCATGCTGGAGCGCAACTTCGCGCCCTATCGGCGTCTTATGACCTACTACGAGTGCGCCATGATGGAAGTGGAGACGAAGTTCCGCGTGCTGGACGCCGAATTCGGCCTGCAGCATGATCGCAACCCCATCGAGTCCATCAAATCGCGCTTGAAAAGCACCGACAGCCTGGCAAAAAAGCTCGCCCGCAAGGGCTTTCCCATGTCAGTGGATTCCATCGAGGAGAACATCTACGATGTGGCCGGCGTGCGCGTAGTCTGCACCTTTCCCGAGGATATGTTCTCTTTGGCCGAGTCGTTGCTTTCCCAGGACGACGTGCAGCTCATCGAGCGGCGCGACTACGTGGCCTCCCCGAAGCCGAGCGGGTACCGCAGCCTGCATCTCATTATCGAGGTGCCCATTTTCCTCGAGCGCGAGAAGCGTTCGGTGAAGGTGGAAGTGCAGCTGCGCACCATCTCCATGAATTTCTGGGCATCGTTGGAACATCAGCTGCGCTACAAGAAGAACCTCCCCGACGAAGAGGCCGCGGCAGTGGCCGCGGAGCTGGCCGATCTAGCCGAGACCGCCGCCGATCTAGATCGCCGCATGCAGGCGCTGCGCAACTACTTGGACGACGGGGAAGAGTAGAAGCCTCGTTCCAAGCTCGCATCTTGGTCTGCACTCGAAGCGTAGCGCTGGCGGAGTTCTCTCAGAGGGCATCCAGGGATTTTTCGCACAGATGACGAATCTCGGGTACAAGACGCTGCGCGAGGGGGGCACCCCCCTGTAATTCTGCGGCCTCACGGGCAATGTCGCAAAGGTGGTCAAGAATTGCCTGAGCAATATTGGCATACAGATTGAGCGCCATTTCCTCATCGAGGGCTGCTGCTTCCGCAAACCGTTGGATATGGGATCGCCGCAACTTTCCCACGTGGTTTTCGCCGCCGATGCCCATGGCCAGTCGCCAGCCGCCTCGGGGTGGCTCGTAAGCAAGCCCCGATGCCGCATCATAGAGAGGGGCGAGGAGGGGGCCGTTCGATTTCGTGAGAATAACCGAGTAGTTTTTCGCGTGAGCGTCAGGGGCCCCGATAAGGTAGTTGAAGAAAAGTTCGGCAGCGAAGAGAGGGACGTTGCGATCGCTGTTCGGCTGGCCGTTTAGCAAGTTCGCGATATCGCGGGCCGAAGGGCCGCCCTCATTGGCGTACTTGTGGTCGGGCAGCACACCGAGGGCCTGGCAGAAATCTTCTTGATGGACGCGGATTACCTTATAAGTGTCTTCGATGATTCGATCATATCTTCGTACAGCAATGGCGCCTATGTCGGCGAACGTCTGGAATGTCGACTGCGCGGCAGGAATGCCGCAGAGCGTTGCGAGACGCAGGCAGAGATGCTCGTTGAGAGCTTGGTGGGTGAGGGCTGAAATGCCCGGTTTCACAATATGCGTGGTTGCGGCCGCGCCTTCGCAGGTGAACCATTGGTTGCCAAAGTTTGCGAGGGCGATTTTCGATTGCTGGCCGCCGAGCGACCAGTGTTCCTCCGGCGCTTGCCAGGTAGCTTGCTCGCTGTTCGCAATGGATCGAAGGCGGCGGCCGATTGCCTCTTCGGCGATGGGTTCGTAGTGGCCTGGTTGATCGAGTGCCTGGGGGTAAAGGTCGGGAGGAAAAAACTGAACAGCACCGGGACAATCCTTGCCAATGTGCGAGAGTAGGGCAAAGGGGTTGTCGGCCGAAACGCCGAATTCTCTCCCCAGGGCTCGCCGCAGGTAAAAGTTGTCGGGAACAAGGCCGAAAAGGTAAGGCCTGACAATTTTGTCGCCGTATTCTTGATTGGACAAGGGCATGGAGAGGGAAAGGGGTGCTCCTTGGTATGCGGGTAGGTACGCGAAGGTGAGCGTGCCGTTCTCGTGCTGGCGAACCGTGCCAGCGGGTTTGCCTTGAATAGTTACGGAGAGTTCCGCGAGTGCGGGAGAGGGCATGGCGGCCTCTTTCTAGCTTTGGTTCGGGATAGTGTGCGACCGCGCTTTGAGGAGGTCGGCGCTCAAGACGAGATCGGCCAGGGCTTCCTGAATGCGCTGCTCGCGGGCGAAATCGTCAGTTGTATCAGGAGCAGAACAGTTGAGTTGTGGCGAATCCGGGTTCTCGTTCTGATCGCTGAAAAGAGCCAGGTGTAGACCGAGCGCGCCGAGGATTCCGATGAGTTTTTCGGGGTAAAGAGCGGTTGCGGTCCCTTTCTCCAATCGCACTATGAGCGAGCGGGATACGTGGGAGGCATCGGCCAGCTCTTGTTGGGTGAGCCCCTCCTGGAGTCTTTTTTCACGAATGGCTTGGCCAATTTGGCGTACAGTTCGGATGCTTTCCATATTATTCCCTTCGGATGATTTCGAGTCATTGTACCAAATGAATGTAGCAGTACTGCATCATGAAGATAATGTTTCAGAAATGCGACATCTGTGGAATAGACATCATGGCGAGGGGTGGAGTGATTTCTCTCTCCTGTTGAGTTTTTTCTCGCGCCGTGGAGTAGGATCTCATTCTTTTCCAGCGGTTTGTAAGCTGCTGTGGGGTTGGGGCGCGAGGGAAGCTGCTCTTGCGCTACAATGGCTCTCATTCTGAATTAACGCTGAAGGAGCTTTCATGATCAAGCTGTACGATACGCGCCTGCGAAGCAAGGTCGACTTCGAACCCGTCGAGCCCGGGAAGGTGGCCATGTACGTCTGCGGGCCCACGGTGTACAACCGCATCCACATCGGCAACGCGCGCACGTTCATCTCCTTCGATATGATTCGCCGTTACCTCAGCTGGCGCGGCTTCGATGTCACCTTCGTGCAGAATGTGACCGACGTGGACGACAAGATCATCCGCCGCGCCGCCGAGGAAGGGCGTACCGCTGCCGAAGTGGCCGAGGAGTACACGCGCCTGTTCATCGAGGACATGCATGCAGCCGGCGTGCAGGATCCCGACATTCGCCCGAAGGCCACCGAAGAGATTGACACCATGATTGCCCTTATCGAGCGCCTGATCGAGCGTGGTCACGCCTACGTGTCGAAGGGCGACGTGTACTTCGACGTGCGCTCTTACCCTGGCTACGGCCAGTTGTCCGGGCGCGATATCGACGAGGCGGAAAGCGGTCACCGTGAGCTGCGCGCCGACGGCCAGGGCCTGGAGGAGCGCAAGCGCGACGAGCTGGACTTCGCGCTGTGGAAGGCGGCCAAGCCCGGCGAGCCGGCTTGGGAGTCCCCCTGGGGCGAGGGCCGTCCCGGCTGGCACATCGAGTGCTCGGCCATGTCCGAGAAGTACCTGGGGCTGCCCTTCGACATCCACGGCGGCGGGGCCGATTTGGTGTTCCCGCACCACGAGAACGAGCGCGCCCAGTCCGAGTGCGCCTGCGACAGCACCTTCGCCAACTACTGGATGCACTCCGGCATGCTGCAGATCGCCAACGCCGAAACCGGCGAGACCGAGAAGATGTCGAAGTCGCTGAATAACTTCCTGCTGCTGCACGAGGTGCTCGAGCAGGTGCGACCGGCGGCCCTGCGCATGCTTATGCTGCAGAGCCACTACCGCAGCCCGCTCGTGTTCGGCGAGCAGCGTGTTGCCGAGGCCGATGCGGCCCTCACGCGCATCGAGAACGCCGTGAAGGCCCTCGACTGGCTGCTGGAGACGGGCACGCCCCGCGGCGATGCGGCCCTTGAGCCCGAGACGCCCGAGGCCGCCCTTGCGGCCACGCTGGATGCCGCGGCGCTCACCGATCGTGTGGCCGTTCTGCGTGCTGGCTTCACCGAGGCCATGGACGACGACTTCAACGCGCCGGCGGCTTTGGGCGAGGTGTTCTCGTTCGTGAGCGATGCGAATGCGCTTGTGGCCGATGCAAAGACCCTTGCAGCCGAGGAAGCCGCTGCCGTGCGCGAGGCGCGCGACGCCATCGTCGAGCTCATGGACGTGCTCGGCATCGATGTGACGGGCGCCGAGGTGGGGGAGGCCTACCCGGTGGAAGTGGTGGCGCTTGCGGCCGACTTGGCCGGTTACGACGGCGATGATCCGGAAATCGCTGTGGCGCGCTTGCTCGAGGCCCGCGCGACGGCCCGCGCCGAGAAGAACTGGGCCGTAGCCGACGGCGTCCGCAACGGCCTGGCCGACCTCGGCTTCGTGATCGAGGACACCCCCCAAGGCGCCCGCGTGACGTTCGAGGGGTAACTCGTTGGGAGGCATACCGATGGAACTGCTCGCGCCGGCGGGCGGGATGGAGCAGCTGCGAGCCGCGGTGCGGTTCGGGGCCGACGCGGTGTATCTGGCGGCCGATCGGTTCGGCATGCGGGCCCGAGCGGCGAACTTCCAGATGGAAGAGATCCCCGCCGCTGTGGCCTTCGCCCACGAGCACGGCGTGAAGGTGCACGTCACCTGCAACATCCTCATGCATCCCGACGATATCGACGGACTGCCGGCGTTCTTCCGTGCGCTGGACGCGGCCGGGGTGGACGCCTTCATCATCGGCGATCTGGGCGCCTTCGCTGTGGCCGGGGAGGTGGCGCCGCGGGTGGAACGCCACGTGAGTACCCAGGCATCGGTGGCCAACGCCGCTGCGGCCCGGGTGTGGCACTCTCTCGGCGCGAGTCGCGTGGTGTGCGCTCGCGAGATGTCGCTGGCCGATATCGCCCGCCTGCGCCAGGATGCGCCGCCCGACCTGGAGATAGAGACCTTCGCCCACGGCGCCATGTGCATGGCCGTCTCGGGTCGCTGCCTCATCAGCAGCTACCTTACCGGCCGCTCGGGCAACAAAGGCCACTGCACCCAACCCTGCCGCTGGAGCTATCAGCTGGAAGAAGAGAAGCGCCCTGGCGAGTTCTTCCCCATTGAGGAGGACGATCGGGGCGCCTTCATCATGAATGCGAAGGATCTGAACATGCTCGCGCACCTGCGGGCGCTGGCCGACGCGGGGGTGGATTCCATCAAGATCGAGGGTCGCAACAAGAAGGCCTTCTATGTGGCCACCGTGGTGGGCGCCTATCGCCGCGTACTTGACGGCGGACCGCCCGATGAGGTGGCTGACGAGCTTCTGGCCGTCTCCCACCGCCCCTACGGCACGGGCTTCTACTTCTCCGAGGCCGAGCAGGCCCCCGCCTACGACGGCTATGAACAAGAGACCATGCACATCGCCGACATCGTCGCCGACGACCCGCACTACCTCTACCTCCTGTGTCGCAACCGCTTCGCGGAAGGCGACGAGCTGGAAGTCCTCGCGCCCCACGAGCCCAGTCGCCGGCTCATCGTGCGCGACCTGCACTGGCTCAACACCTTCGGCCCTGACAACCACGACGAGGACGCCCCTGCCACGGTGGAAGAGGCCCTCACCCGCGCCACCCCCGCTGACTGGGAAGTCGCCGCCGTGGCCAACCGCTCCTGCAACCTTTACCGCATCCTTGTGGAAGGTGGTGCGTGCGGTGGTGCCCCTGCCGCTCACGTGCCCGAGGGTTCCTTCCTCCGCAAACGCACCTTCCGCCGCTCCGCCCGCCATGGCAGTTAGGAGAATCTCATGATCACCGTTGGCGACGTTATGAACATGAGGGCCTTCGACAGCATATGGCTGGCGACTCCCTGCGAGGGCGCGGCCGCGCGCGAGGTCACGGGCGTGGGCACGCTCGATCACGAGCCGTTCACGGGCGGTTATGAAGTGTTCACCCAGGGCGAATTCGTGTTCACCACGCTGGGTTTCGCCGGCGTGCACCCCGATCTGGCCGAAGAGGCACTGCTTGCGCTCATCGAGTGCGGCGTGGCGGCGGTGGCCGTGAAGCCCGTGGTGCTGAAGGAACTGCCGCCCTTGGTGGTGCAGGCCTCGGCCGCGCGGGGCGTGCCCGTGTTCTTCTACGAGGGGCGCTACATGGAACGGGTCATCGCCGATCTCATGAATCTGCTCGACGACGATGCCGCCGAGTGGGAGCGCAACCACCTGATCGACCTCATTCTGGCGCCCTCCGACGAGCACGCCGTGCGCTCCACCTTCTTCACCATCGCAGGGGTCACGGGCGCCACCATTCAGTGTTTGGCCATACGTCCCGTCACCGACGACGGGGCATCGCTGCGCGCATTGCAGAAGGTGGTGGAAGGGGTGCTTACCGGCTATGGTGAGCGCTGGGACGACGTCGAGCGCACCTTTGTGTGCCGCTACCGCGAGATGCTTCTGGGGTTCGTCTCCTTCAAAAGGCCTCCGCTGAAGGCTGTTGCCATCTCCGACGCCGACCTGGCGAAATGCATCGCCACGGCCGGGCCTTTGGTGTGCGGCATCAGCCAGGAGGTGAGCCTGGGGGAGGGGGATCTGGCGGTGCGGCAGGCCATGGCCGCCCTGCGCACGGCCGAGCGTGAGGACGCGGGCATCGTGCGGTGGACGACCCTGCGCTTCGACGCCTTCCGCGCGGCGGCCCGAAGCGACCGCCTGTACGCGCGTGCCGCCGACCTTCTGCGCTCGCTTCTGTTCGACTACGATGCCGAGCACGATGCCGACTTGGGTGCGACGGCCGAGGCGTTCGCTGCCGCCTATGGCGAGGTGAGCCGCACGGCCGAGGCGCTGTTCCAGCACCCGAACACCGTGCGCTACCGCCTGAAGAAGATAAAGGAGGTCCTCTCCGTGCAGGACGCGACCGACCGCGAACTGGCGGCGTTGCTCGCGCTGGCGTACCTGACATAGCTCGGCTCCCGCATCATTGGGGCTATCGGCGCGAGGGAGGGGGCATGCTGTTTCTTTCATCGTCGCGAAGCCGATCTTGCAGACGATAATCTTGTGCAACTGCACAAATAGAAGCGCACGGGTTCATCCGATCGACCAAACGATGACCTTTATCGTGGGCCTAAACTAGGCGCCGTCGAAAGGAGAACCATCATGAAACTGTTCAACGACCAGGCCGCAGCCGCCGTTGCTTCCCTTGATTCCGCCGACGCCGCCTACTGCGCCAAGCTGGAGCAGCGCTTCGCCCATATGGGCATCAGCTCAAAGGCAGCCTCCAGCGCCGTGCAATCGCTCGTCGAGGCCGATGCCGTGCCCCAGGTTGGCGTCTGGGCCGCCTTGCCCTCCGCGTTCAAGGGCCTTTTCCAGAAGAAAACCGAGGTGAAGCCTGTCGCCTCCGAGGCGTTCGAGGCTTCTCTGTCCGAAGCGCTCGCCTAGGTTCGTCGCAGCAGACGCCTCCGCTTCGCCGCATGGTGCCACCTCTTCGTCGGCCCCGTGCTGCCGCGCTTGCATCTGCCGCGTGCCCCTTGGCGTGCCGAGTCACCGACTCTCAAGCCTTGCCGGCTGCCAATTTCCCACCCAGGGCAGCCTCGGTTTTCCCCAAACGCAAAGCGACCCCGCCAAAGCTGACGGGGTCGCTTCGAGTAACGCTTCATGCAAGTAAGAGTAGGTCGGGAGTTGGCGGAGGGGTGCCGCGCGCAGTTCATTGAAGTGCATTCGAAAATGCCGGAACCCTCGAGGAGCCCTGCACTTCAATGCTGTTTGAGCACGGCACCCCTCCGCCAACTCCCGACCGGACAGAACGAGTTAGTCCTCAACCTCGACAAGTTCGATGTCGAAGTTCAAGTCCTTGCCCGCCAGCTCGTGATTCATGTCGAAGGTGACGATGCCGTCTTCGATGGACTGCACGAACACGGGGAAGGGCTGGCCGCCCGGGCCCATCATGTAGACGGTCTGGCCGACGGGCAGCTGGTCGGCGTTGGGGATCTGATCCACGGGCACCTTCTGCACCATGGCGTCGTCGCGCTCGCCATAGGCCTCGGCGGCGGGGATGTGCACGGTCCTCTTTTCGCCCACGGCCATGTCCTCCACGGCGGCGTCGAAGCCGGGGATCATCTGGCCGGCCATGCAGACAAACTCGATGGGCTCGCCGCGATCCACGGACGAGTCGAACTTGGTGCCGTCGTCCAGTGTGCCGGTGTAGTGGACCTTGACCTTCTTGCCTTTGTTGCTCATAAGAGCTCCTTTCCAAAAGATGTGCGCTTAAGTCTAGCGGAAGGGAGCGAGCGGGGTAGGGAAGGGGCGCAACCTGCTCCAAGTTGTCATAAACGGAGCTTTTTGCCTTTGGGATGGCCCCAGTGGGGGTATGATGAAAACAGTAACGAAAACGCTCATCTTTGTGCGCATGCTCAAGAAAGAGCTGAATATATAAACGGGCAGAGAGGAAGGAAGATTCTATGGGCTATCGAGCGGGAGTTGTGGGGGCGGCCGGTTTCGCCGGCATCGAGCTGGTGCGCCTGCTGTCGCGCCATCCCGAGTTCGACCTGGCGGCGGCGACCTCCGACGCGCTGGCGGGAACGCCCATTGCGAAGGCCTATCCGGCGTTCACCGGGGTAACCGATCTCGCGTTCTCTACCCACGAGGATACTGATTTCTCGGCCTTCGACGTGGTGTTTCTGGCGGTGCCCCACAAGGCGGCCATGGGCATGGCACCCGATCTTATGGCCGCCGGCGTTACGGTTGTCGACCTGTCGGCCGACTTCCGCCTGAAGGATCCGGCCGTTTACGAGAAATGGTACGCGCCCCATACGGCCACCGATCTTTTGGCTCAGGCTGCCTTCGGTCTGCCCGAGCTCACGGGCGACGAGCTGGCCGCCGCGGCTGAGCGCCGCGCTGCCGGCGAGGCGGTGCTCGTGGGCTGCGCCGGCTGCTACCCGACGGCCACCTCGCTCGCCGCGGCGCCCGCTATCCGCGCGGGGCTCGTGGATGCTGCCGCGCCTGTGGTGGCCGATGCCGTCTCGGGCGTGACCGGCGCGGGCAAGAAGGCCACGGAGCGCACCCATTACTGCTTCGCCAACGAGAACCTGGAGGCCTACGGCGTGGGCACCCATCGCCATACCCCCGAGATCGAGCAGATCCTGGGGCTCGAGGGCCGGCTCGTGTTCACGCCGCATCTGGCTCCGCTCAACCGCGGGTTGCTGTCCACGGTGACGTTGCCGCTGGCCCCGGGCGCTGTCCCCACCACCGAAGAGCTTGTGGAGTTGTACCGCAACTTCTACGCGGAAAGCCCGCTCGTGTCCGTCATGGACGCCGGCGTGCAGCCGCGCACGGCGTCGGTGGCGGGAACCTGCCGCGCCCAAGTGGGCGTCGCGGTGCATCCCGCCGGCATGATTGTGGCCACCGGCGCCATCGACAACTTGGGGAAGGGCGCGGCCGGCCAGGGCGTGCAGTGCGCCAACATCGTGTTCGGCCTGCCCGAGACCTGCGGTTTGGAAGAGATCGCCAACCCTGTGTAGAGCTGGAAGGGGCGAGGGCCGTGCCGGCGCCGTCCCGTGGGGAAGAGAGGACCTATGACCGAGAACGACACTTTCGCTTTCGATCCCGAGGGCAACGCGGCCAGCGCGCTCGGCTTTTCCGCCGTGGGCGTGCACGCGGGCTTTAGGGCCGACCCGGAGCGTCTCGACATGGCGCTCGTCGTGGCCGACGAGCCCTGTGCGGCGGCGGCCACCTTCACGACCAACGTGTTCTGCGCGGCGCCCGTGCGCGTGTCCCGCGAGCACCTGAACGAAGGGGGCGCGGGAGCTCCCGCCTACGGGTGCGCCCGGGCGGTCGTCGTCAACTCCGGCATCGCGAACGCCGCGACGGGCGAGATCGGTTTGGAAAACGCCCGCAAGACCGCCGAGCTCGTCGGCGAGGCCGTGGGCTGCCCGGCCGACGAGGTGCTCGTGGCCTCCACGGGCGTCATCGGCCAGCACCTGCGCCTTGAGCCCTTCGCGGAGGGCGTGCCGGCGGCGCTTGCGGCCATGGCGAAGGTGGCCGACGCCCACGACGGCCGCGCATCCCAGGGTCTGACGGCGGCCCGCGCCATCATGACCACCGACACCTGCCCCAAGCACGGCTCGGTCAGCTTCTCCGGCGACGGCATCGGATACCCGGGCGTCACCTTCACGGTGGGCGGCATGTGCAAGGGCGCGGGCATGATCATGCCGAACATGGCCACCATGATCGCCGTCATCACCACGGATGCGCCCATCGCGGCGCCTGATTTGTCGCAGGCCCTCACGGTGGCGGTGAGCAAGAGCTTCAACAAAGTCACGGTGGACTCCGATACGTCCACCAACGACACCTGCTTCGCCCTGGCCTCCGGCGCTGCCGCGCCCGACGGCCCCGCTTTCACGCCCGGCACGCCGGCCTTCGACGCCTTCCAGCGTGCCCTCGATCAGCTTGCGACGACGCTCGCCCGCAAGATGGCCGCCGACGGCGAGGGGGCCACGCGTCTCATTACCGTCACCGTGCGCGGGGCCGCCACGGCTGACGACGCTGATGCAGCCGCCCGCACGGTAGCGAACTCGCCGCTTGTGAAGACCGCCGTCTACGGGCACGATGCCAACTGGGGCCGTGTTGCCGCCGCCCTCGGACGCTCTGGCGCCCGTTTCAACCAGGAGGACGTGGATATCGATATACTGGGCCTGCCCGTGTGCCGTGCCGGCTTGGTGGTCGATTTCGACGAAGAAGAGGCCCTGCGCCGCTTCGAGGAACCCGAAGTGGCCATTGAGGTGGATCTGCACGCGGGGGAGGAGTCGGCCACGATGTGGACCTGCGACTTCTCACACGAGTACGTGACGATCAATGGAGACTACCGCTCATGAAATACGCTAACGAAGCTCGAGCCGAGGGCGTACCCGTACGCACCGGCGAGATCCTCTACGAGGCCATGCCATGGCTCAAGCAGGTGACGGGCAAGACCATCGTCATCAAGTACGGCGGCTCGGCCATGGAGAACCCCCAGCTGGCCGCCGAGGTCATGGCCGACATCGTGCTCTTGAAAATCCTCGGCGTGAACCCGGTGCTCGTCCATGGGGGCGGCAAGGCCATCAACCGCGCCTTCGCCAAGTTCGATCTGCCGGTGGAGTTCGTCGACGGCCAGCGCGTCACCACCGACGACGCCATGGATCTTGTGCGCATGGTGCTCACGGGCGAGGTGAACCAGCAGCTGGTGGAGGCCATGAACGCCCACGGCAACATGGGCGTGGGCGTCTCGGGCACCGACGCCGGCATCATCGTGGCCGAGCAGGCCGATCCAAGGCTGGGACGCGTGGGCAAGATCACGCGCATCAACACGCCGCTCATCGAGGACTTGGTGGCCGACGACTACATCCCCATCATCGCCTCCATCGCCATCGGCGAGGACGGCGGCTGCTATAACGTGAACGCCGACGTCGCTGCCGGCTACATCGCCGCGGCCATCGGCGCCCACAAGATCATCTTCCTCACCGATGTGGACGGCCTCTACGAGAACTACCCCGACCCCGACTCCCTCATCGCCGAGATGTCCCTCGGCGAGGCCGAGGCCATGGTTCGCGGCGACAAGCTGTCCTCGGGCATGATCCCGAAGCTGACGAGCTGCGTGCGCGCTCTCGACTCCGGCGTTAGTGCCGCGCATATCATCAACGGCACCGTGCCCCATGCGCTTCTGCTGGAAATGCTCACCGATTCCGGCATGGGTACCATGGTGGGCGGCCTCGCTTCCGCTCAGTTCCTGAACGTCTCGCCTGTGAGCAAATTCGCCGCCAAACTCATCGAAAACCGTTAGGAGCATCCCATGACTCTCGCCCGCGAAATGGCTCTGGAATCCGAATATGTGATGGGCACCTTCGCCCGCAAGCCGGTGGAATTCGTCGAAGGCCACGGCATGACGCTCATCGACGATGCCGGCAACGAGTACCTCGACTTCCTCTCCGGCATCGGCGTCTGCAGCCTCGGCCACTGCCACCCCTCCATCGTGCAGGCCGTGAGCGATCAGGCGGCCAAGCTCATCCACGTGAGCAACTACTACTACATCGAGCACCGCGGGGAAGTGGCCCAGCTTCTGTCGAACATGCTGAACGCCTATGTCGATGAGCCGAGCCCCGAGACGTGGAAGACCTTCTTCGCGAACTCCGGCGCCGAGGCCAACGAGTGCGCCATCAAGCTCGCGCGCCTGTATGCTCGCCGCCGCACCGAGGCCGCCGGCAAAGATGCCGAGCTAGCCCCGCGCCTCATCGTCACCCTAGCCAAGAGCTTCCACGGCCGCACCTTGGCGACGCTGGCCGCCACGGCCCAGCCGGCCAAGCAGGAGGCCTTCCAGCCGCTTCCGGGCGGGTTCACCGCCACGCCCATCAACGACGTGGAGGCCCTAGAGCGCCTCTTCGAGACCCAGGGCGACCGCATCTGCGCCGTCATGATCGAGTGCATCCAGGGCGAGAGTGGCGTGCACCCCTGCACTGAGGAATTCGTCTGCGCCATCCGCCGGCTCACCGAAGAGCACGGTGCGCTCATGATCTGCGACGAGGTGCAGAGCGGCATCTTCCGCACGGGACTGCCCTACGGGTTCCAGAACTTCGGCGTGCTGCCCGACATCGTCACCATGGCCAAGGGCATCGCCTCCGGTATCGTGGCCGGTGCCTGCGCGGCCAAAAGCTCCATCGCGGCGGCGTTCGCGCCGGGCGACCACGGTACCACCTTCGGTGGCTCGAACATCGCCATGGCCGCGGCTCATGTGACGCTCTCCACGCTGCTCGCTCCGGGTATGGGGGCGCAGATCGAGTCGGTCGGCGCCTACATGCGCGAGCGTTTGGCCCGGTTGCCCCACGTACAGGAGGTGCGCGGCTTCGGCCTCATGAACGGTATCGACCTCACCCATGAGGCGCCGTCGGCTCCCGATGTGGTGGCCGCCGGCCTGGAAGCGGGCCTCGTCCTGAACGCCACCGGCCCCCATACGCTGCGTTTCCTGCCCCCGCTCATCTGCACGGAAGCCGACGTGGACGTGCTGGTGCAGAAACTGGAGCAGCTGCTGTAGGCGTTTTCGCCCAGAGGTTTGACGAGGCCATCGACAGCTCCAGATTTTGCCCCATTTGGTGTAAAGTCTGGAGCTGCATTATTAATTTCTCCTTAAAAATGGTCATTTGGTTCCAGACTTTACCCCATTTGGTGTAAAGTCTGGAATCAAGCAAAGCCATGCAAAGGAGGGAAATTGACCGTCATCAACCGAGATCACTACCTCAAGCAGCTAGTGAAAAGCCAATTTAACGGAAGAGTCAAGGTCATCACGGGTATTCGCCGTTGCGGAAAGTCGTTTCTGCTTTCCACGATTTACAGAGCGCATCTTTTGAAAAGCGGGGTTTCCAACGACTGCATTATCGATATCGATCTTGAGAAGAGAGAGCACGCGTCTTTGCGCAATCCTGAGCTGCTCTATGATTACGTGCTGCAGCATGTGGCGTCCCCTCAAAAGCACTATGTATTCGTCGATGAAATACAGCTTTCCTATCGTGTGAAGCGCGACGAGATTGACGAGGAGCTTGTGCCTCCCGAGGACAGAGATCTGCTCTACACCACCTTCTATGACGTGCTGAACGATCTTATCGGGCGCGAGAATATTGACGTGTATGTGACGGGCAGCAATTCGAAGATGCTTTCAAGCGACATTATTACAAATTTCCGGGATCGGGCCACTCAAATTCATATGTGGCCGCTGAGTTTTTCGGAGTTCCTCGAATTTGCAGATATGGATCAGAGCGCCGCGTGGGCCGAATACCTTGTGTATGGGGGGATGCCCCTTGCGGTTCTCGCGCCGACTGAAACCGAGCGGGAAACCTACCTGAAGGGACTTTTTCGGAGCGTGTACCAAGCGGATATCGTCGAGCGCTATGGCATCGACAACACATTTGCACTGGAGCAGCTCACCAAAGAACTTGCCTCGGCAGTGGGTTCGCTCACCAATCCGGAAAAGCTTGCGAACACGCTCAACACCGTTGCGCATGCGGGCATCTCGAATAAAACAGTGAAGCGCTATCTCGATGCGCTCGAAGACTCCTTCTTGTTCTCGAAGGCCGAGCGTTATGATGTCAGGGGCAAACGCTATTTCGACTACCCGACGAAGTTCTACGCCGTAGATACGGGCCTGCGGAATGCATGGCTCAATTTTCGACAAATCGAAGAGACGCATCTGATGGAGAACGTCATTTACAACGAGCTGCGCATGAGAGGGTATTCGGTCGATGTTGGTGCGGTGCGTGTGAGGGAGTCGCGTGATGGGAAGAGGCGTGACGGCATGCAGGAGATTGATTTTGTGGTCAACCGGGGACACGAGCGCTTCTACATTCAGTCGGCATGGCGATTGGAGGGCGAGGAGAAGCGCGAGCAGGAATTGCGGCCCCTTTTGAAAACGGGAGACTCGTTTAAGAAGATCGTTGTTGTGGGTGGGTCACAGCATCCTTGGACAGATGATCGCGGGATAACCTACGTGGGCGTCATTCCGTTTTTGCTCGATCCCGCTATATTGGGCTGATGCGCGGAAGAGGTTTTGCTCATTGTTCTGCGCACCGGGAGGGAGATAGCCGAGGGGATGACCAAACGTTGGCTCAGCGCCTATGAGTATGACAAAGGCACCCCTGTGCTATGATTGCGCCCGTGAGATCAGAGGAAGAATGGAGGGGCCATGTTCGACGAGGGGGAGTTGCGGCGGGATTTGGCGGCACTTTTGCGGGACAACCGCGAGGGGGTGGCCGAGCGACTCGAGCGCGGGTACGTGGAGGCCTATCCCCGTTCTCGGGCGAACTTCATGGCGGCCAGCGCCATTCACCAGTGGACGCTCGATGAGATTGAGAACCTTGCCCAGGTAGTGGAGTCGGGCGATTGCTCGATGCGCACTTATCGCGGTCAGTACGGCGATGCCGTGGAAGACCCCCACAACCCCGAGCTCACGGCCTTCGCCAGCTATATTTCGGCCAACTTGTTTGAGGCGCGGCAGATGGCGCCGTTTCTGTTTCAGAGGGGCGGCGGCAAGGGCATTCCCCATACCCAGGCGCTCCTCGAGTTGTTCGAGCGCACCATCCAGGAGGTCATCGCCTACAACTGCGAGCTGTTCGCGGCGTCTGTCAAGACCCCCGGCGTGCTTCTCCGCACGTGGGAGATGACCCAGGGCATGGTGTCTTCCCCCGCCGCCGACACGCCGGCCAAGCGCTATCTGGGCATCGAGGGTCCCGCGCCCGAAGGCCCGCAGGGCGTGGCGGTCGGCGTGGCTCCTGAAGGCGATCCGCGCGAGGGCGCGGCCTCCCGCCGGCAGACGACGCGGACGACGCTGTCGGCGCGCGAGCGCGAAGTGCTCGATCTCATCGTGGACGGCAAGACCAACGGTGAGATCGCCGGCCTCCTCTCTATCAGTCAGAACACGGTGAAGAACCACGTCGCCCGCATCTTCGACAAGTACAACGTGAACACGCGCACCGAGTTGGTGTCGAAGGCGCTTCGCGAGGCTTACTAGTACCTTGGTACTAAAAGCCGCGCCTGTTGCCTAGCGCATAATTCTTGCGGTACTAGTGCTCTTGGGCGTTTTGCCGAACGCGCGGCGCTCGTATCCTCTTCTCGACGACTCATGATACGGGTCAACGAGAAGAGGAGGAATTCATGGCTGAGACAAATCATGTCTGCGATGTGTCGCGCCGTTCTTTCGTCAAGGGAAGCTTAGCGGCGGCTGTCGGCGCGGGAGCCGCTTCATGGCTTGCGGGGTGCAGCCCCAAACCCGTGGCGGACACTGGCGGCTCGGAGAGCGAGCCGAAACCCGTCGTCGAGGACAACGACGAGATTTTCCGCGGCACGTGCCGCTGCAACTGCTACGGCGGCTGCTACCTGAACATCCACGTGCGCGACGGCAAGATCGTCCGCACCTCCATGCGCGATCTGCCCGAGACGGCATGGAACCGCATTTGCTCGAAGGGCCTCACGCATCCCTACCGCGTGTACGACCCCAACCGTGCCAAGTACCCCATGCGCCGGGCCGGCGAGCGCGGCGAGGGCAAGTGGGAGCAGATCACGTGGGACGAGGCCCTCGACGAGATCGCCCAGAAGTTCACCCAGTACGCCCAGGAGTTCGGGCCCGATTCGGTGGGCATCGCGTCGGGTGCCGGCAACTACGGCTTTCTCGATCTCATGCCGCGCTTCCAGGCACGCATCGGTGCCAGCACCGTGGGAACGCCGCTCGATTTCGCGCCGTTCTACAGCTTGAACCCCATGGTGGGCATGTCGCTGAACTTCCACGGCAACGAGATGACCGATCTTGTGAACTCGAAGACGCTCGTCATCTGGGGATCGAACCCGGCCGTCTCCCAGATCCAGGGCATGCACTTCATCATGGAAGCCCGCGAGCAGGGAACGAAGGTCATCAGCATCGACCCGGTGTACACAGCGACCACGGCCAAGTGCGACCAGTGGATCCCGCTCGCCCCGGGTACCGACGGCATGCTGGCCATCGGCCTCATGAAAATCGTTCTCGAGAAGGGCTGGCAGGACGACGAGTTCATCCGGTCCACCACCGTGGCGCCTTTCCTCGTCAAGGAGGACGGCGAGTACCTGCGCCTCAGCGATTTGGGCCGTGCCGAGGCCGGCGCCGAGGACGACGTGCCGGTCGCAACCGATGGCAAGGGTACCTTCGACGCGCACACCGCCATCGCCAATGCGGTGGTGGAGGGCACCTACGATTACCAGGGCCAGAAGGTCACCTGCGCCTGGACGCTGATGCTCGACCGCCTGAGCGAGTACGATCTTGAGGAGTGCTCGAAGGTGTGCGACGTGCCCGTGGACGTCATGACGCAGCTGGCCGAGGACATCGCCGTGAACAAGCCCTGCGCGTTGTACATCCTGCTCGGCATCGACCACTACCAGAACGGCTTCTACAGCATCTACGACATGGGCTGTTTGGCCGCTATGACCGGCAATATCGGCAAGCCCGGCGCGTTCTGCGGCATCTCCGAGGCCGTGTACTTCGGCCTCGAGAACGCGGCGAGCCCCTACGGCGCCTACACACTGGCGGATGCCACGCCCTCGACGGTGAACGTGCCAGTGTTCCGCATGGAAGAGGCCCTCGAGGCGGGGGAGTGGCTCGGCAACCCCTACACCTTGAAGGCGCTATGGGTGTACAAGCGCAATCTGCTGGCGAACCTGTGCGACCGCGAGTCGATGCTGCGCTGGCTCGAGAAGGTCGAACTCATCGTCGTCTCGGAGCTCACCATGAACGAGATGGGCCGCTACGCCGACATCTTCCTGCCAGTGTGCCATTGGTTCGAGATGGAGGACTTCGCCCATCAGTGCCCGCAGAATGTGTTCATCACCATCCAGGACAAGGCCATTGACCCGCTCTACGAGTGCCGCAGCGACTTCGACATTATCAAGGACCTGGCCGGCCGCATGGGTTACGGGGACGATTTCAACTTCACCGCCGAGGACTGGATGCGCGGCTATCTGGACAGCGAGACGTGCCAGGCTCTGGGCATCTCCTACGACAAGCTGAAGGAGGAGGGCGCCCTGCGCGCCATCCCGGGCAGCCCCGAGGCGCCTTTCATCCATGGCGGCGACGGCATTCCGACCGCCACGGGCAAGGTGGAGTTCTACCAGGCCCCTTCGGCGCGCTACGCCAGCACGGCCATGGGGGAGGAGCCCGACTTCTCCCACTTCGGGCTGCCCTACTGGGAGCCGGCTGGGGAAGTGGTTCCCGAGGACGCGCGCAACGAGAAGTACCCCTACCAGGTCATGTCCGAGCACCAGCGCCTGCGCACCCACAGCCAGTGGGTCAACGTGCCCGTCATGCGCGAGCTCGACCCCGAGCCGTCCGCGAAGCTGCATCCCGATACGGCGGAAGCCCACGGCATCGCCGAGGGCGACTACATGCGCATCTACAACGACCGCGGCGAGGTGGTGGTGAAGGCGCACCTTTCCGACGGCGTGCGACCGGGCATCCTTCTGTGCTCGCGCGGCTGGGAGGACGCCGACTTCGTCAAGGGCCACTTGCAGGACGTCCTGTCCGACGAGGTGAGCAACTTGTGCGTCACCCAGGCCTTCTTCGACACGACCGCCGCTATTGAGAAAGCAGAGGTGTAACTATGACTCGCTATGGCATGGCCATCGACCTCTCCCGCTGCATCGGCTGCAATACCTGTGCGGTGGCCTGCAAGGTCTCCAACAACCTTCCCAAGGACGTGTGGTGGAACGTCGTCCATACCGAGGGACGCGATTTCGCGGACACCTCCAAGGGCACCTACGGCGGCGAGATGCAGCTGAGCTGGCTGCCGGTGAACTGCATGCACTGCGAGAACGCCGTCTGCGAGGAGGTGTGCCCGACCGGCGCCACCGTCAAGCGCGACGACGGCATCGTGACAGTGGACGAGGAGACCTGCATCGGCTGCAAGTCCTGCATAGAGGCGTGCCCCTATGACGTGCGCCGCCTCATCGAGAACGAGCCCGAGTACTACCTCGAGCTTCCCATCGGCGATCCGGCGGCTAAGAGCCACAAGGGCGGCACGGTGGAGAAGTGCGACTTCTGCGCGGGCCGCATCGACCGCGGCGAGAAGCCTGCGTGCATGGAGCTGTGCCCGGGTCGTGCTCGCTGCTGGGGCGATCTTGACGACCCCGAGTCGGAAGTCAGCCAGTTCTTGGGCGGCCGCAACGCCACGGTTCTGCTTGAAGAAGAGGGGACGAGTCCCTCGGTCTACTACGTGTCCTAGCCTCCCCTCCCTCGCCCGGCCTCCTTGGGGGCCGGGCTCTTTTCGAATCGAAGGAAGAAGGAAGTGATATGGAAACTCTCGCCGATGCCCTGCAGGTGCGCTCCTGCGCCTATCGATTGCTGGCGTTTTTCATGGCCCTTCCCACCCGGGACGTTGCCGATAGCGTCCTTGCGGGAAGCTTGCGCGCCGATGTGGAGGAGATCGCCGATGGGGCGAACTTCGATCCCGAGGAGGCGCGCCGCGTCACCGAGGCCCTTGATGCGGAAAACTCCTTTTGGCAGCTTGATGCCGAGGAGGCCCTTCGCGCCCTGCGGCTCGATTACACGATGCTGTTCACCAATCCCGAAGGTGCCGTCGTCTCGCCCTACGAGGCATGCTTCAAGGGCAGCGACGATTTCGATTCGAGCGGCCTTACGTTCATCTCGCCCACGGCGCTCGACGCCGAGCGCGTCTACCGGCAGCTGGGCATCAAGCCAAGCGGACACTCGAACGAGTCGGCCGATCACATGGGCGTCGAGACGGAGTTTCTCGGCTTGGTCTACGAGCAGCTTGCTGGGGCAGTTGATGACAGCGGCGATGAGGAGCGCCAGCGGCTCGCAACCATCCTGGAGGACTTCGACCGCGGCCATTTCCTGAAGTGGGGAGCGGCCTTCTTCTCCCGCGTGCAGAACGCGGCGCAGACTCCGGTCTATCGAACTTTGGGATGTTTGGGCGTTGCTTTGGCCGCTAGTGAGAGGGGTGTTTTCGCGGGATGTCTCGCGCCCTGTGCGTAAATGGCATACCGGAGGCGGTGCGCGACTGAAGTGGTTGCCGGACGCATCCCTCGTGGTCGGTGGGCACTCTCGTCACTTCCCATTCTCTTGCTCGCTATTGAGAAAACGCAAAGGGTGCTGCACAATTTGGCGGCGTCCTTCTTGTGTATAACGACGCAAAGCGCCCGATCAGATCCCCTTTATTTTGTGCAACTGCACAGCACATTGCACAATTAAATTGCGCCGTTTCCGCAAAATTTTTGAAATTCGGGGTTGACGACTCATAAATTAGGGCATAATGCCGTCAACCGCACAGCCGAGGGCTTACGGCGCAAGGCGCCAGGGCTCCATAACTCGGACGGCTGCGCGTACTTGAAAGGAATTGTCACGATGCAGGCAGCAGCTCTCATAGCTTCCAAGCACAGCGGAATCGCTGCTGCTGCCCCGTGCCCTCAGTTCCTCGCCGCGGCCTACGTCGACCGACGCCGACGTACCTCTTCTCTGCGACGCCGACGCGCGTAGCAGATCTCTCCGCGCGCTCAGCGCGCCGCCGCGCGGCTCCGCCCGGGTCCGCCAAAGGCCGTGGCCTCCCGAAGCTCCTCTTCGAAACCTTAAGCACCGTCGCGCAGGAATCCTGCGCATCGTCTCAGACGCGACTTCACGCCACGCCTTTCCATCGCAAAGCGAGCCGGGCACCCCGCAAGGCAACCCAAAAGCAGCTCCCGACACGAAAGGCAACTCCCATGACTACCCAGAACAGCTCCTCCCTCCACGACGCTCCGCAGATCTCCGCCAAGCCGGCTCCCGGCGAGAAGGAACGGTGCGTGCTCGCCTACTCCGGCGGTCTCGATACCTCCGTCTGCATCAAATGGCTGCAAGAGGAATACGGCCTCGACGTCATCGCCGTCGTGGGCGACCTCGGCCAGGAGCACGAGGGTCTCGAGGCCATCAAGGCCAAGGCGCTCGCCACCGGCGCCATCGGCTGCGCGGTCATCGACATGCGGGAGACCTTCGCCAATGAGTACCTCGCCTGCGCCATGGCCGCCAACGCCATGTACGAGAACAAGTACCCGCTCGTGAGTGCGCTCTCGCGGCCGCTCATCGCTAAGCACCTCGTGGCGGTGGCCCACCAGTTCGGCGCCAAGTACGTGGCCCACGGCTGCACCGGCAAGGGCAACGACCAGGTGCGTTTCGAATCCTCGGTGCTCATGCTGGACCCGGCGCTCACCATCATCGCGCCGGTGCGCAACTGGGATCTCGGCTGCCGGGCCGACGAGATCGCCTGGGCGGCGGCCCACGGCGTGCCGGTTAAGGCCACGACCGACAAGCCCTACTCCATCGACGACAACCTGTGGGGCCGGGCCATCGAGTGCGGCGTGCTGGAAGATCCCTGGTGCGAGCCGCCGGCGGACATTTGGACGATGACGTGCGATCCGGCCTGCGCCCCCGACGAGCCCACCTACGTGGAAATCGAGTTCGATCAGGGCGTTCCCTGCGCGCTTGACGGCACCCCGATGAGCTTCCTCGACATCATCTACGCCATGAACGACATCGCCGGCACCAACGGCTACGGCCGCATCGACATGGTGGAGAACCGGCTCGTGGGCGTGAAGAGCCGCGAGTGCTACGAGGTGCCGGGCGGCCTGGCTCTCATTCAGGCGCACAAGGCCTTGGAAGATCTGTGCCTGGAGCGGGGCGTGCTGCACCACAAGCTCGCCATCGAGCAGACTTGGGCCGAGCAGGTGTACAACGGCCTGTGGTTCTCGCCGCTGAAGGAGGCCTTCGACGCCTTCCTCGCCCACACCCAGCAGTGCGTGTCCGGCACGGTGAAGCTGAAGTTCTTCAAGGGTTCCTGCACCGTGGTGGGACGCAAGAGCACCTACTCGCTGTATGATTTCGGCCTGGCCACCTACGATGCCGACGACGCTTTCGACCATCAGGCCGCCAAGGGCTTCATCGACATCCACGGCCTGTCCTGCAAGGTGTGGGCGAAAAACCGGCTCGCCACGGGTGCGCGCATGCCCTCCTACGACGACGTGGATCTCGCGAACACCGCTTACGGCAAGATGAGCGCTGTGGTGGAAGAAGCCGAGGAGATTCTGGAAGACGCCGACGCCGTCATGGCTTAGGGGCGCTAAACTGGCACGACAACGAGGGAAGCGGGCGGCCTTAAGGGCCGCCCGCCTGGCTCACCGACTTACCGAGGAGACACTATGGCACTGTGGTCTGGAAGATTCACCGAAGGCGCCGACGCCTTCACCCAGAGCTTCGGAGCGTCGCTGCCCGTGGATCAGCGGCTCTACGCCGAGGACATCGCCGGCTCTTGCGCCCATGCCAACATGCTGGCCGCCCAGGGCATCATCGCGACTGCCGACGCCGAGGCCATTACAGAGGGGCTTCAGGGCATCCTGGCCGACATCACCTCCGGCTCGCTCACGTTCGACGTGATGGAAAGCGAGGACATCCACATGGCCATCGAGGCGGAGCTCACCCGCCGCATTGGGGATGCCGGGGCGCGGCTGCACACGGGTCGCTCGCGCAACGACCAGGTGGCAACCGACACGCGCCTGTACGCCAAACGCCGTGCCGGCGAGCTCATGGCCGCCAACGTTGCCCTGCGCGAGGCGCTCATTGCCCAGGCCGAGGCGAACTTCGACGTCATCCTGCCGGGCTACACGCACCTGCAGCATGCCCAGCCGGTGCTGTTCTCTCACCATATGCTCGCCTACGTGCAGATGCTCGCGCGCGACTACGAGCGTCTTGCCGCCGCCCGCGATGCTGCCGACGCGTGCCCCTTGGGGGCCGCGGCTTTGGCCGGAACCACCTACCCGCTGGATCGGTTCGCCACGGCTGAGGCGCTCGGCTTCGACCATCCCATCCCGAACTCGCTGGATGCCGTGTCCGACCGTGACTTCCTGCTCGACCTCATCTACGCCTGCAGCGTGTCGTGTTTGCACCTGTCGCGTTTGTGCGAGGAAATCGTGCTGTGGTCGTCGGCGGAGTTCGGCTTCATCACGCTGTCGGATGCCTACTCCACTGGCTCTTCTATCATGCCTCAGAAGAAGAACCCCGATTTCGCGGAGCTCATCCGCGGCAAGTCGGGCCGGGTTGTGGGCGATCTGGTGGCCCTCATGATGACGTTGAAGTCGCTGCCGCTCGCCTACAACAAGGACCTGCAGGAGGACAAGGAAGGCGCCATGGACGCCGCCGACACCCTGGAGGACTGCTACGTATGCGCCGCTGGCATGATCGCAACCATGGCGGTGAACGCCGACGCCATGGCCGCCCAAGCGAAGAAGGGCTATCTGGCCGCGACGGATGTGGCCGACTACCTGGCCAAGAAGGGCCTGCCCTTCCGCCGTGCCCACGAGATCGTGGGGCATCTGGTGCTCACCTGCGAGCAGCGCGGCTGCGACTTGGAGGACCTCACGCTGGACGATTTCAAGGCGGAGAGCGATCTCTTCGAATCCGATATCGTGGAATGCCTGAATCTTCCCGCCATCGTCGCCGCCCGCACCACCTTCGGCGGCACGGCCCCCGAAGCGGTGCGCGTGCAGCTGGCGGCCGCCAAGGCGCAGCTGGAAGGTGCTTGCGCATAGCTCGCTTTCAGCAGGCTGAGGCTTGGTCTGTTCCATAGCCGGAAATAAGATACTCGTGATTATAATAATCACGAGTATCTTATTTCCGGGGGCAGACCGCTGTGCTGTCCTCTGTGCATTTCCTGGTGGCGGCTCCATCTTATGAACCCTCCATAACTCATTGGTAAAATGGCCAGACCTATAACTGATGGAGGTTAATTCGTGGGTTCTCGCGCAATGAAGGGCCGTAAGGGCACGAAAGTAAAGAATAAGAAGGTCATCGTTCTGTCGGTGCTGGGCGTGTTCGTCGCCTTTATCGCGGCGGGCGTGTTCGGTGTGGTGACGCTGTGCAACTCCTGGCTGGAGGATCTGCCCGACTACCAGAACGCCGACGCTTACAACACGGCGCAGCCAACTATGGTTTACGCATCGGACGGCACGACGCTGCTCGCCGAGTTCCAACTGGAGAATCGCGACCCGGTGGCTCTCGACCAGATTAGCGAGTACGTGCTGAAGGGCACCGTTGCCACCGAGGACGAGCGCTTCTACACCCACTCCGGCGTCGATTACCTCGGTGTGGCCCGTGCGCTCGTGAACAACCTCATGGGCGGCGAGCTGGAGGGCGCCTCCACCATCACTCAGCAGTTCGTGCGCAACACGATCCTCTCCGACGAGATGCGCGACATCTCCTTCAAGCGCAAGATCCGCGAGATGTACATTTCCCAGAAGCTGGAAGAGCAGTACTCCAAAGACGAGATCCTGCTCATGTACCTGAACACTATCAACTACGGTTCCGGTGCCTACGGTATCGAGGCCGCCGCCGAGCGCTACTTCTCCAAGGACGCGAAGGACCTCACGTTGAACGAGGCGGCCACGCTCGTGGGCATTCCCCAGTCGCCCACCTACAACAACCCCATCGATTATCCGGACAACTGCCTGAAGCGCCGCAACACCGTGCTCGACCGCATGGTGTCCAACGGGGTTATCACGGCGGAGGAGGCCGACGCGGTGAAGGCCGAGCCCATCGAGTTGAACCCCTCCGAGCCCTCCATGACGGGCATTCTGGCCTACCCCTACTTCACGAGCTACGTGCGCAACCAGCTGACCAACCCCGAGGGCAAGTACGCCTATTCCACCTCCGAGCTGTTCAAGGGCGGCCTGAAGGTGATCACGACGCTGGACATCGAGGCCCAGACCGCCGCCGAGGAGGCCGCGGCCGAGAAGGAAGAGGAGGCCGGCGACCCCTTCGAAGTGGCCATGGCCGTGGTGAACCCCGAAAACGGCTACATCGACGCCATGATCGGCGGCCACGACTACGAGAGCAACCAGGTGAACATGGCCACCGGCGAGGGCGGCGCGGGTCGCCAGGCGGGGTCGTCGTTCAAGCTGTTCACGCTTTTGGCGGCGCTGAACGAGGGCATCGATCCGGAGACGCTCATTGATGCCGGCTACAAGGTGGATTTGGAAGGCGGCGAGCCCGTCTACAACAACGACAAGGCCGATTACGGCACGCGCACCATTAAGAGCGCTTTCGGCGTGTCGTCGAACACGGCGTTTATTCGCCTGCTTCTTTCCGTGGGCGTCGATAAGGTGATCGAGATGGCCCACGCCATGGGCATCACCTCCGATTTGCCGGCGGTGGCGGGCCTTACCCTGGGCATCGGTTCGGTCACGCCGCTCGAAATGGCTGACGCCTATGCCACGGTGGCCAACGGCGGCGTCCACTACGATCCGGAGTGCATCATCTCCATCGAGGACAAGAACGGCAACGTCATCGTGGACAACACCGACCCTACGGGCGAGCGGGTGTTCTCTCGCGAAGTGGCCCGGGCGGCCCTCGACTGCATGGAAGTGGTCATCGACAACGGCACCGGCAAGGCGGCTCGCCCCGATAACGGCCAGGAGGCCGGCGGCAAGACCGGTACCACCGACGACAAGAAGGACAGCTGGTTTTGCGGTGTGACCCCGCAGTACGCCGTGGCCATCTGGCTGGGCGACCGCTCCGACTATTCCGAGGCCCAGGCGACGACTACGACGGCGGCCAGCGTCTTCGGCGATTTCATCGACAAGATGATCTCCCCGACGCAGACGGTGAAGTTCTTCGAGGCAGAGAAGCCCGAGTACAAGAAGGATTACCGCGACGAGGACAACCATATCGGCGGCTACTACTCTTCCAAGAAAAAGAAAGACGACACCGAGGTGACCACGAAGCAGGATGATGAGGAGACGCCCGAGGGCGACGGCGACGAGAACGGCGGCAACGAAGGCGGAGAGGACAACGAGGGCGGCGGCAACGCCGAGCCGACACCGACACCGACGCCGGAGCCTACCCCGGAGCCCGAGCCAACGCCGGAGCCGACGCCGGAGCCGATGCCCGACCCAGCCCCGGACGACGGTGGCGGCGAGGGTGCCTAAAGCAGCGTAGCTGCGACATAATTGTTGCGATACCGTGACGGCGGTACGGGCCCGGGGGTGCGGACTGCTATCATAGCGAATGAGAAATCAAAGCCTCGCTCGACGAGGCTGCCCTGAGCAAGCAACCGGTGCCTCAAGGCACCGAAGACGGGAGAAATCATGAGGAAACGTACCATCGCGCGGGTTTTGGCTGTGGCCCTTGGCGCGGCTTTGGCCCTCGGCGCTCTTGCCGGTTGCCAGTCGCCGGCCACCGGAGCCACCGACCAGCAGCAGGCCAATCGCACCTACATGACCAAGGTCAACCAGGCGGTGGAGGAGCTGAACACGCGCCTCGGCGAATTCGACGAGGCGGTGGCTCAGGAGAGCGTCGTCAATATGCGCAATGCGGCCAACAGCGCCTTCGAGGCCATTGACGCCCTGGCGGCCATCGATACGCCGGACGCCATGAAAGACCTGCAGACGAACTACGTCGACGGCTGCAACAAGCTGAAGGATGCCCTGAACAGCTACATCGATTTGTACACGGAGATCAGCAGCGCAACCGAGGAGGCGCCCTTCGACTTCAGCGCCTACGACGGGCGCGTGAAGGAAATCCAAGACGCCTACAACGAGGGTATCGACAAACTGAAGGCTGCCGACGAAGAGGCTTTGAAGCTGAATGAAGACTAAGGCGGTTCGGATGCCCGCTAGGGCATCCGAACCGGTTGATGCTGTGGGCCCGGCAGATACCTGTCGGGCCTTTGCTGACTTCCGTGGGCCGACCTACGACGAGGAGATCAAGAGTGAGAAACGTGGAACTACTGGCGCCGGCCGGCAACATGGCGGCGCTGCATGCGGCGGTGGCTGGCGGGGCCGATGCGGTGTATCTGGGGCTTGAGGCCTTCAATGCACGGCGCGGGGCCGACAACTTCACCCTGGAGACGCTGCGGGAGGCCTGCGACTTCGCGCATCTGCGCAGGGTTTCCATCTACGTCACCATGAACACTATCATTCTGCCCGACGAGGTAGGGGAGGCCTTGGAATGCGTGCGCCAAGCTTACCGCGTCGGCGCCGACGGCTTCATCGTGCAGGACATCGGTCTGGCTGCGGAGATCTCCCGCACGCTCCCCGAAGCGTCGCTGCACCTTTCCACGCAAATGAACACCCACAACCTCGCCGGCGTGCGCGCGGCGGCCCGCTTAGGGGCCGAGCGCATTACGCTCGCCCGTGAGGTGTCGCTGGACGAGATCGCCCTTCTGTGCGCGGCGGCGGCCGAAGAGGGGATGGAAGTGGAAGTGTTCGCCCACGGCGCATTGTGCGTGTGCTACTCGGGCCAGTGCTTCATGTCCTCCATGATCGGTGGCCGCTCGGCCAACCGGGGGATGTGCGCCCAAGCGTGTCGGCTTCCCTACGAGCTGCAGAACAAGGCTTTACAGAAGAGCCTTCCCTCGCCGGGCGATCACCTGCTTTCGCCCCAGGATCTGTGCACGGTGGATCGCGTGGACGATCTCGTGGCCGCAGGCGTGGCGTCGCTCAAAATCGAGGGCCGCATGAAGTCGCCCGAGTACGTCTTCGCCGTGACCTCCGTCTACCGCAAAGCTCTCGATGCTGCTTTGGCGAAGGAGAACGCCGCCATTGCCGATGCCGATCGTGACCGCCTCACCGATGCCTTCTCCCGCGGTTTCACCACGGCCTATCTGGACGGCAAGCGCGGCAACGATATCATGAGTTACCAGCGTCCCAACAACCGCGGCCTGTTCCTCGGCCGCGTCGACGAGGTGCGCGATGGCGCCGCCTATTTGAAGAGCGCCCATGCTCTGACAGAAGGCGACGTCCTGGAGTTCTGGACGCGCAAGGGCAACGGCACGCTGACGCTGGGGTCGGTGCGCACCGACAAGAAGGGCCGCTACCATTTGCCGCTGGAAGGCAAGACGCGCACGGTGAAGGCCGGCGACCGCGTTTTCCGCGTCCGCAGTGCCGAGGCCGCCTTCGAAGACGACGCCCGTGAGCCCCGCGTGCCCCTCGTCGGCACCGCCACCCTCCACATCGGCGAGCCACTTCGCATGGAATTCCGCCCCGCATCCGAGGCCGATATCGAAGGCGCTCCCCGCACTTCTCTTGCCGTTGCCCGTCGCCTGCAAGCTGCCTTCCCCGATGGGGTTTCCGGTGTCGCCGAAGGCGCGCCCGTAGAGGCGGCTCACACCCGCGCCGTCTCCTTCGACGACGTCGCCGCCCACATCGACCGCCTTGGCAACACGCCCTACCAGCTGGTGAACCTTACTATCGATATGGACGACGGCGTCGGCATCGGCTTCTCGGCCCTGCATGGCGTGCGCGCGGCGGCGCTGGACGTCCTCACCGAAGCGCTTACCGCCGAGGGCCACGGGCGCACCCTGCCCCGCACTACTCCGCGCGAGCCTCTGCCCGCAGCGCGTCCCACCGGCTGCCGCGTGGCCGTCACGGTCACGAACCCCGCTTGCGCTCGCGCCGCCAAGCGCGCCGGCGCGCACCTCATCTATGTGCCGGCTCTGAACTACCGGCGCGGCGAGGCGGTTATCGCCGGCCAGAAGAACGCCGCTGCCGAGCAGGCCGGCTACCCCAAGGGCTGCATTCCCATCATGCCTGTGGCCGATCACGAGGCCGTTGGCGGCGCGCGCGAAGCGGTCGTCGATGCCGACGTGTGGAAGTATGCTGCTGAGGGCAAGCCGCTTTTGGCCGAAAGCCTCGGTGCTATGGAACGGGCTTCCGAAGAGGGGGCGCTGCTCGATGTCGGCTCCCATGTGCCCATTACCAACGGGCTCTCGCTGGCTGTCGCTAGCGAGTTCGGGGCCGCGCGCGTGTGGCTCTCGCCGGAGCTCACGCTGCGGCAAATCGAAGAGGTTGCCAAAGATGCTCCGGTGGAACTGGGCGTGCTGCTCATCGGCGCCCAGGAACTCATGGTCACCGAGCACTGCATGCTCATGAGCCAGGGCCCCTGCGACGAGAACTGCGCCGAATGCCCGCGTCGCAAGAGCCCCCATGTGCTGAAGGATCGCAAGGGCTACGAGTTCCCGGTCGTCACCGACGCCATGGGCCGCAGCCACCTCTACAACGCGGTGGAACTGGATATCGCCTCGTCGATGCCCGAGTTGCTCGCGGCTGGTATCTCCTCCTATATGGTGGACGCCACCCTCATGAACGCCGAGGAGACGGCCCACGCCGTGGGACGCGCCATTCGTGCCCTGCATGTGGCCCAAAACGACGGCAACGCCATCGCGAAGATGCCCAACACCACCTCCGGCCACCTCTACCGCGGCGTTTCCTAAGGGGCAATTGCCTGCCGTGGGAGCTTCCCTTCGGCAAATACCTCCTCGAGTGCGGTATTACTTCGGCGCTGCGGTGCCGCCCAAGCGCCGCTGCGTCGCCCAGGGCTCATTTGATCCGGCGCTGCGCCGTCGTCCAAGTGTTCTGGTGCCTCCTGGGGCATGTCTTGGCCAAAAAAAGCGCACAAGCTGGCAGCTCGGGTGCTCTTTTTGGCCATTATGCTGCTTGCTGGGAAATCCCGCTGTATCTGTCCAGAGTTTTCCCAGGTCAGATAATTGATGACACTTCGTGTCACAGCGGCGTTGCGTTGCAGCGGCAGTCAACGGTCTCTTTTTGGCCAGAAAAGCCACTCAGGGCTTCGGCGGGTACAGCTAGCGACTCATTTTTGGCCATCGTGTCCCGATGTCCTGGCGGAAGATGCAGCGAAACATTATGCGCGGCAACATAATGTTTCGCTGCATAATGTTTCAACTCTTTGGCGGCCGTGATCGCGGACAACTTCCTCCAGTTCTGGTTCCCGTTCGTCCAGCCGGGTCTGAGCTACCTGGAATCGGGTCATGGGGAGTTGGTGCTCGACCGCCTGAAGAGGAGCTTCATCGACCGCCACGTCGCCTATGTGTACGAGGACGTGCGCCGC
Organism: uncultured Adlercreutzia sp.; assembly: GCA_902478715.1. Classification (GTDB taxonomy): domain Bacteria; phylum Actinomycetota; class Coriobacteriia; order Coriobacteriales; family Eggerthellaceae; genus Adlercreutzia. Next base: position 7,498 of record CABSMC010000013.1, on the reverse strand, counting down.
GCGGAGCTCTGGGATCTTTCGGCCCAAGGAATTGTTCCGGTGTTTTTGGAGAAGGTGGGTCGTTGGTGGGATGCCAAGGACGGGGAGATCGATATCGTAAGACTTTCGGAGGCCGACAACGCCATCGTCTTCGGCGAGTGCAAGTTCAAGAACGGCCCCATTGGCGTCGACGTGCTGACCGACTTAGAAGAGAAGAGCCGCCGCGTGAAATGGGGTGACCCCGATCGCCAGGAGTATTTCGTGCTCTTCAGCATAAGCGGATTCAGTGACGCGCTGCACCAAGTCGCAGATCAGCGTAGTAACGTGATTCTCACAGAGTGAACGCTGTCTTTGCGCAAATCGAAAGGCGCCCCGGTAGATGCCGGGGCGCAATGGGGAGGGCTTTGTGCGCTGTGCCTAAATTCCGGCAGCCATATTTTTGCCCGCGACGTAACCGTAGTACATTGCCAAAGAGTGAGACATGCCGCTCATAGTGGGAATATAGTTAACGGAGAATCTCTCGCCCTGAGCGTTGCCGGCAACGTAGAGGCCGGGAATGATTTCGTCGTTCTCGTTGAAAACATGACACTCTTCGTCGCCTACGAGTCCCATGAGGGTGGCAAGATTAACGTTCATGCCGCCCTGGAATGCGTAGAAGGGGCCGTTCTCGATGGGGAACATACGATTTGCCGGCTTGCCGAAGTCGAGGTCTTTGCCATTGCGGGCAAGCTCGTTATAGCGCTCGATGGACGCTTTGGCTGCCGCTATATCGGTGAGGTTTTCGAGTTTCGAAAGGAGCTCGTCGATGGTTTCCCCTTTGATGATGCTGAAGGGCCCTTCTGCCTGGCAGGCTTGTTCGATGGCGTCTCGCGTAACGTAGGGGTGTACATCGTTGATGAGCAGGTTTGCCGGCGTCGGTGTGTCTACCACATAATTTGTTGATGCGAAACGGGGCTGGAATGCCTGAAGTTGCTCGGGCCATTTCGCGTCGAATATTGTGTAGAAGGCCTTGCCGGGAATGCGCTCGGCGGCGCTCTGGAATTGGAGTGCGCTGATATCCTCATTGGTGAAGCGCTTGCCCGTCAGGGTCAGACTGAGATAAGGAGCAGCGCCGATGGTCGACATGGCTCCCATGTAATGTACCATAGGAGCGGCTTTCTGCTGAAGTCTTCCGCCAGCCCAGACGCCCATCTTCTGGCAATCGCCTGTGTTGGTGAAATTGCCTTCCGCATCCATGTCCGACCACATGTTCTGAATGCCGTTCAATACCAGATCGGGCGCGTAGTAGGCATTCATCTCGGGATTGTTGGAAATGTCGCCACCTGCAAGCAAAACGCCATTGTTCGCCATGATTTTCTTGTAGGCTCCGGTTTCCGCATTGCGAACGAATACGCCTGTAACCCTGTCGCCTTCTTTGATGAGCTTCTCGGCGAAATGGCCGGTGTAGCAGACAGCGCCCGCCTCCTCCGCCCTTTGCCAGTTTGCTGCGAGGACGGGCTGCTGGGAAGGATTGAACGATACGCTGCTCTGGAACTCCTTGACGCGCTCCTTCGAAAGATCGAAGCCTTCAGGGAGCGGATAATAGCGAACCCAAATGGAGCAATCGTTTTCAGATTCAACGGCGGGCAGCGGATCGGTCGATCTTTCGCTGATGAACAAATCGGGCTTAGCGGCAATAAACCAATCGAACACCTCACCGTTGTTGTACGCCCATTTGCTGAGCAGGGCGCGATTCGGATAGTACTGGCATTCCGTCATGACCGCCTCAACGACTTCATCGGGATCGACGTAGTTGGCCTGTCCAACGCCGCGCTCCCAACGCTTGTTGGTCTCGCCTCCGATGACGGCCCATTGGCCGCTGCGACAGACAGCTGTGTGGTCGGCTTTCTCGACAACGATGACTGACGCGCCTTCTTCGGCTGCAGCGCGTGCAGCGCAAGTGCCGGCTGTGCCGCAGCCCACGATGACCACATCGGCCGTCAGCTCCTCTTCGATGTTGGTGGGATCGGCGGGTTCGGTCGGAAGCCATGTGAGTTCGCCATTCGCCTGAGCATCGCCAATGTGCAGAGGCTTTCCGGTCTCAGCGAGGGTATCGTCCCCGTCGCCTTGATCCTCGGATGCGCTTCCATTGGGCTGTGGCGCGCATCCTCCGAGGAGGCCTGCGCTCATTCCCGATACGGCGAGGGCTCCCAATCCGGCGCCCTTGAGAAAACCGCGCCTCGAAAGCTGCTCCTGTTTCATGTCTCTCCTCCTTTGTTGTGTTGCGACCCGCAGAGGCGGGGTGCGCTTAAAAGCCATCGCGGCTTTGCGCACCGAGGATTATGGGAGAGGTTGGTTGGGAGCGCGATGCCCATAATTGGTAATTTTCGTGCCAAGATGAATAAACGTTTTGGGTAATCTTTGCAAAATGCCTGATCGGCCTCCTACCAATTGAGTACGAATTGCAAGATAATACAAGCTATGAACGCAATGCCACAAGCTGACTCAAATCCGGTCTATGCAAAGAACCTCATGATTCTCAGTGCAGTAGTTGCTGGGAAGGCGGTCTTGTCAGTCGCGATTTTTACCATTGTTCGCGACATTATGGTCACTGACATTATTGCTTCCTGCATATTAGTGGCCGCTATCACTCTGCTCGTTCGCGGCGGCGTGCTCCGTTCTTCCAGAGAAATGGAGATAGGCGATTCTTCTCACCCGCTGGAAGACGTCGTTTCGGCTCTTAAAGCCATGGCTGTTCCTCTTGCAGGCTGCTTGGTGTGCCAATGCTCTTTGGGGATAGGCTGGGCGGCGATGCTATTTGGTCGCCTTAGCGTAGTCCTCCAAACGCCCGAGAGCTTTTACTGTGTTATCGTGGGTGCTCTGCTTTGCGCACTTTGCTTGGTTGCTGCTCGCGGTCAAATCAAGAACATTGTAAATTTTCGTTATTACGCCATTCTTTCGTGTCTGCTGCTTTTGGTTGTGCCCTGGGTTGGCGCCGATCTGTCTGGAGAGGCCCAGGTGATAAGCACGGCGACTCCTTGGGGTTTTTCCGAGTCACTTTTATCGGTGATAGTCATTGTCGATCTGGTCGGTGTTGGTCGGCGGACTTTCTACGTGACGGGACTCATCGTTATTGCTCTCAACGTGCTGGCTTGGTTTGCTTCTGGTGCGTGTCTCGTGCTGTTCGGTGACGAGGTTGCAAATGTTCTCTGGCGTTCTAGCCTCATTGTGCTGATAGCCCTTAGTGCCCTTGAAATACTGCGCGATTATCGGCTTTTGGAGAAGCGGCTTGATGAAACTTCCTCTCGGAAGGTTACTGACGAGCAGCTTGTTGGTTACCGACTGACGAATCGCGAAAAAGAGGTCCTCCTTTTTCTTGTGCAAGGAAGGCGCGCTGCGTGGATTGCCCAAAAACTTTATATTAGCGACAATACAGCGCGAGCGCATGTGAAGCACATATATCAAAAGCTGGGCGTGCATAGCCGGGAAGAACTTCTCGACTTCATCGAGTCGCTCAAATGAGCCTGTTTCCCTGATTGCGCCTTTAAGCTGCCTTAGGCATGGCGGGGGCAACTCTAGCCTGTCTAGCTGGTTGCGTCCCAGCAGCATCGGCTTCTAAGGATCTTTCCGACACAGGGGAGATGACGGTTACCGAGAAATATTCATGGGAGATGCCCCGAGTCCATTACTGATATTGTCGAGGCCAAGGATTTTGATGCTGTGATCATTGGTGCCGGCGTGTCGGGCGCATCTGCCGCTGAAGCAGCGTCGCGCGAGGGGGCGAAGATTGCCGTTTTGGAGTAGTCCGGATCGTTTACCAGTTTGGGTATGGACTGCGCGCATAACCGAGGAGCTATGCAGACGCTGCTCGCGCCATTCCGATGAGCTGTCAAGGTTTGAGAAAGGATTGTCTCCCATAGTGAAATTGTCTGGACTTTGATCGCTGTACTGAAAAACGAGGGTGTCAGTACGGGCGTCGGCCTTTTAACGATGTGCTTTCGCCGCGCACCGACGCAGTGCCGCTCTCAGTCGACTGGTTCCTATTCGCCATTGCGGTAAAGTGTGGCGGACATTGCCAGGACTTCATCGAGCTGCTTGACAGAGTCGATTTGGTTGGGTGTTTTCTGCGCTATAATTTCTTGAACTTGCAAGCGACACGCAGAGAGGTACCCATGCTTACTCCTGAGGAACAACTGCACATTATCAAATCCGGTACGGCCCAGATCGTACCCGAATCGGCGCTTTTGGAGAAGCTCAAGCGCGGCGTGCCGCTGAACGTGAAGCTTGGGGTCGACCCGACGGCCCCCGACATCCACCTGGGGCATGCGGTGCCCCTGCGCAAGCTGCGCCAGTTCCAGGACTTGGGGCACCAGGTCACGCTCATCATCGGCGACGGCACGGCGCTCATCGGCGACCCGTCGGGCCGCAACACCACGCGCCCGCAGCTCTCCCGCGAGAAGATCCAGGAGAACGCCCAGACCTACGTGGACCAGGCCTTCAAGGTGCTCGACCCGGAGAAGACCGTCCTGCGCTACAACTCCGAGTGGATCCTTGATTTGGATATGGAGCAGCTCCTGAAGCTGCTGGCGAATTTCACCGTGGCACGCATCTTGGAACGCGACGACTTCCACAACCGCTACACGTCCGGGCAATCCATCAGCCTGCACGAGTTCCTCTATCCGGTCATGCAGGCCTACGACTCCGTGGTCATCAAGGCCGACGTGGAGCTCGGCGGCACCGACCAGCTGTTCAACCTGCTGGCCGGCCGCGAGCTCATGGAGAAAATGGGCATGGAGCCCCAGGTCTGCCTCACGCTGCCTTTGCTCGAGGGCACCGACGGCGTGAAGAAGATGTCGAAGAGCTACGGCAACTACATCGGGCTGACTGACGAGCCGTCCAATATGTTCGGGAAGGTCATGTCCATTCCTGACGAGCTCATGGTGAAGTACTACCGCCTCGCCTCCACCGAAGCCGTGGACGAAATCGATGCCATCGAGGCCGGTCTTGCCGCCGATGAGCTGCACCCCAACAAGGCGAAGCGCGCGCTCGCCCGCAACATCGTGGCCGCCTACTACGACGACGTGGCCGCCGAGGCCGCCGAGGCCGACTTCGACCTCAAGTTCAAGGAGCACGGCTTTCCGGCCGACGCCCCCATCTTCGCGCCCGATCTGACGCCGGATGAGAACGGCCTGGTATATGTGGCGAAGATTCTGGTAGATGCCGGCGTGGCTGGCACCGCCTCCGAGGCGCGTCGCCTTATCGACGGCGGCGGCGTGAAGGTCAACGGCGAGGCGCTTGCCCCCAAAGCCTACAACGTGGCTCCCGGGGTTCTCGCCGGCGCCGAGGTGCAGGTGGGGAAGAAGAAGTTCGTGCGCTTCGAGTAGCTTTTGAGGCCGGCGTAAGTGTGCTGAGGTTTGCCGGCTGGGTGCCAGCGGCGTTTTCCGCTTAGAGGAGTTTTTTCCAGAAATGAAAAAAGTTGCAAGGATTCGCGTGGCTGAATCGTGTTACTTGCAGAGACGGAAGAAAACTCAAGGAGGAACCTGAATTATGAAGAAGTCTACCTTCGTTGTTGTCGTGGTGCTCGCGTTGGCGCTTTGCGTGCCGGCGGTGGCTTTCGCCGCCCTTTCCCCGTCGTCGCCGATGGCGATCGGCTCCCGTTCGGCTGCGGCGACGTGTCCGAATTACACGGATCGCAATGCCAGCGGCTTGTGCGACCGACATGAGAATGGTGGGTGCCCCGGCTACATCGACGCTGACGATGATGGCGTCTGCGACAACTACCAAGACGGCGCGTGCTTTGGGTATGTGGATGCCGACGGCGACGGCATATGCGACAACTGCGCCGGTGCTGGAGCGAACTGCCCGGGCTACGTGGATGCCGACGGTGATGGCGTCTGCGACAACTACGGCAGCGGGAACGGCCAGGGTCATGGCCATGGCCGTCACCATGGCGGCGGTCACGGCTGCGCTCGCTAAACAAGCCTTGCGAGTGCGTGCGGTCTGCCCCCGACATAGAAGAGACTATGGCGCGTCATGGCGATACCGTGTGGCGCGTTTGCCTTACGGCGCTTTGTCGCCATGCGGATGCCGAGGACGCGTTCCAGAATTCATTTCTGAAATACGCACTCGCAGATGATGTTCAGTTTCGCGAAGAGGAACATCGCAAGGCGTGGTTGATTCGCGTTGCTTCGAACACGTGCCGCGATATGCGGCGGGCGGCTGCGAGTAAGAATGTGCCGCTTGATGAGACCTCATTCGAATCGCTCGCGTCCCGCGATGAGGAGGCTCAGCCCGATTCGCGTGTGAAAGAAGTGCTCGATGCCATGAGCGACCTCGATGACCCTCCCCGCACTCCCGTGTATCTTGCCCTGTACGAGGGCTACACGGCTCCGGAGATCGCCTCGATGCTCGACGCCCCCGTGAATACCGTGTATTCCTGGATTGCCCGCGGCAAAAAGACGCTGAAGGAGGCCCTCTCATGACCGATCTTGAGCAGCGTATCCGTGAGGCCTACGATGCCCAGCATGCTTCCGATGAGCTCCGCGGACGCACGCTGGCCCTTCTCGAGGAAGAGCGGAAGAGGCGGCCGGATGCTCCTTCTGTTGAGGTGCATCGCGCCTCCCTGCGGCGTCGCCCGCGAGCGCGTGTCGTCACTGCTTGGGCCGCATGCCTTTTGCTCGCGCTGGCCCTCGTCGGTGCCTATGGCGTGTATCGTGCGCCGTCTGCTTTCGTGGACATTGAGGTGAATCCCTCTCTTGAGCTTACGGTTAATATGTTCGGTATCGTGATTGAAGCCGAAGCGCTCAATGATGATGGCGCTGTCGTGCTCGGCGCTGTTGATATGCTGAATCGCCCTTACGGCGACGTCATCAGCGCGCTGCTGTCGAGTGACGCGTTCGGCTCTTATGCTGAGAAAGATGCGTTTATTGACGTCAACGTGGTTTCTGAGAACAATCGCTTGGGGGAGAGCCTTGTTGCTCAAAGCGACGAGGCGCTGTCCTCTGCATCCTGCGAACATGCTTGTCGCCGTGCCGATAGCGCCACTCGCGATGCGGCAGGTGCAGCGGGTTTGGGCGTTGGTCGCTATCAGGCTGCCCAAGAGCTGATGAGCCTCGATCCCTCATACACGCTCGAGGAGTGTGCTTCTATGACTATGCGTCAGCTGCGTGATCGCATCGACGCGTGCCACAGCGGCCAGAAGGGCGATTCTTACGAGGGTCACGGACATGGCCAAGGGGCCGGTAAGGGATATGGCCACGGCCGCCATGGCAATTAAACGAGGCGACGCATAACGTATTGCGACGGAATTTCGGCCGTCTCAGGGACCATTCGTGCGGATGAAAGATTTTTCAAATTCCCCCTTGCGCGAAATCCCGGGAGCTGTATCATATGCGGGCTGCCTTTTTCGGAAGTGCGGAAGGCGGCGCCCCCGGCGGTCCGGGCGGCCTGTCAAGCGAGAAAGCGAAGTTGTCGAGATTTCGTGAACCGCTTGACGGGGGATGCGAGTCCCTGTAAAGTATTTCCTTGCGCCGCTCGCGAG
>CABSMC010000012.1 GCA_902478715.1 uncultured Adlercreutzia sp. | reverse complement strand
AGGCCGATGTTCGGGCCTTCAGGCGTCTCGATGGGGCACATGCGGCCGTAGTGGGAGGTGTGGACGTCGCGCACCTCGAAGCCGGCGCGCTCGCGGGACAGACCGCCCGGGCCCAGCGCCGACAGACGGCGCTTATGCGTAATGCCGGCGGCGGGGTTGGACTGGTCCATGAACTGCGAGAGCTGGGAGCTTCCGAAGAACTCCTTGATGGCAGCCACGATGGGACGGATGTTCACGAGCGACTGCGGCGTGATCTCGTCGGGCTCCTGCATGGACATGCGCTCGCGCACCACGCGCTCCATACGCGACAATCCGATGCGGAACTGGTTCTGGATCAGCTCGCCCACGCTGCGGATGCGGCGGTTGCCGAAGTGGTCGATGTCGTCGGTGACGAAGCCCTCGTCGCCGTTGTGCAGACCGATGATGTAGCGCATCGTGCGGATGATGTCCTCATTGGTCAGCGTGGAGGAGTCGTTCTCCTCGGGGGTGAAGCCGAGCTTCTTGTCCATCTTGTAGCGACCGACCTTGGCCAAGTCGTAGCGCTGCGGGTTGAAGAACAGGCCGTCGAGCAGCGTGCGGGCGGAATCGATCGTCGGCGGCTCACCGGGACGGAAGCGCTTGTACAGCTCGATGAGCGACTCTTCCTTGGTGGTGGCGGGGTCGCGGTCGAGCGTGCGCAGCACCATCTCGGAGGAGCCCAGAAGCTCGATGATCTCCTCGCGGGTCTCGGCCAGGCCGAGGGCGCGCACGAGCAGGGTGGCCGGCTGCTTGCGCTTGCGGTCGATGCGCACGGAGAGCAGGTCGCGCTTATCGGTTTCAAACTCGAGCCAGGCGCCACGGGAAGGGATGACCTTCGCGTTGTAGATGGTCTTGTCGGAGGTCTTGTCGCGCTCAGAGGCGAAGTACACGCCCGGGGAGCGCACGAGCTGGGAGACGACCACGCGCTCGGTGCCGTTGATGATGAAGGTGCCGCGCGGCGTCATGAGCGGGAAGTCGCCCATGAACACCTCCTGCTCCTTGATCTCGCCGGTCTCACGGTTGATGAAGCGGATCTCCACAAAGAGCGGCGCCTGATAGGTGACGTCCTTCTCCTTGCATTCGTCCACCGTGTACTTGGGCTCGCCGAACTCGTGCTTACCGAATTCCACGCACATGTCGCCGGTGTTGTTCTCAATCGGGCACACATCGGCGAACGCCTGGGCCAAGCCCTCGTTCTTGAACCAGTCGAAGCTTTCCGTCTGGATAGCGATCAGGTTCGGGACGTCCATGACGTCGGGAATCTTCGCGAAGCTTCGGCGATCCCTGTAAAGGCTGGTGGGAGCGGATTTCTTATCCATTGCCACGAGGCTGTTCCTCCTTCACGTCCATCGCAAATCTGCAAAAAAGTTGCAATTCGCTAAAATACTACGGCATGAAGCCCGAGTCAAGAAAAATTTTTACAAGCCATGGAAATTTTCTGGAAAATAGGGCTCGGAGCTGGGCTTTGTTCGGAAAAGAAAAGCCGGGAAGCGAACTTCCCGGCTTGATCGTTGCCAAAAACTGTCGCGGAAAACGACGCGGCGCTTAGTTCCCCGCCGCGCGGGCGGCCTCGTAGGCTTCCACGAGCTTCTTCGTCACGTCGGCCGGCGCCTGCTCGTAGCCTTCCAGGGTGAGCGTGTAGGAGCCGGAGCCGCGGGTCATGGAGCGCAGATCCTTGGTGTAGTTGATGACCTCGGCATAGGGCGCGCGCATCTTGATGACAGTCTCGCCGGCCGCGAAGCCCGCGTCGGTGCCCACAATGCGGCCGCGGCGCGTGGAGATGTCGCCCATGATGGTGCCGGCGTACTCCTCGCCCACGGTCACTTCCATAGTGGCCCAGGGCTCCAAGATGATGGGGCCGGCGTTCTCGCAGCAGGCGCGGAAGCCGATGCGGGCCGCGGTCTTGAAGGCCATCTCGTTGGAGTCGACGGAATGATACGAGCCGTCGAACACCGTGCACTTGATGTCCACCATGGGGTACCCCGCGAGGAAGCCCTCTTCCATGGCCTCGCGCACGCCCTTGTCGACGGCCGGAATAAGGCCGTTGGGAATGGCGCCGCCCTTGATCTCGTCCACGAACTCGTAGCCCTCGCCGGGGATGGGGGCCAACCTCAGCCAGCAGTCGCCGAACTGGCCGGCGCCGCCGGTCTGCTTCTTGTGACGGCCCTGGGCCTCGGCCTGCTTGGTAATGGTCTCGCGGTAGGGGATGCGCACGGGCACGAGCTTCGCCTCCACGCCGGACTGCTCCTTCAAGCGCCCGATCAGCATGTCTACCTGGGTCTCGCCCATGGCATGGATGATGGTCTGGTGCGTGTCCTCGTCGCGCGTGATGCGGATGGTGGGGTCAGCCTCGGCGGCGCGGGCCAGGAAGGTGCCGAGCTTGTCCTCCTCCTTCTTCGACACAGCCTCGATGGCCACGGGGTACAAGGGCTCGGGCAGAGGCAGCGGCTCGATGGCGATGGTGCCCTCGCAGGAGAGCGTGTCGCCCGCGCGCACGTCGGAAAGCTTCGGCACCACGACGATGTCGCCGGCCTTGGCGCTCTTCACATCCACGGCCTCTTTGCCCATCATGACCTGAATCTTGCCGAGACGCTCCTTCTTGCCGGTGCGCCCACAGACGAGCTCCAGCCCCGGCTCCAGGTATCCGGAGATGACCTTCAGGAATGTGAGGCGTCCGACGAACGGGTCAGACACCGTCTTGAAGGCGAAGGCGCAGGGGGGCTTCGTCTCGTCGATGCGCACCGTCACGTCGTCGGCCATGCGGAAGCGACCGTGGCTCTTCGGGTGCGGGAAATAGGTGCAGATGTCCTCCATGAGGCCCTGAACGCCCTGCATAATAATGGTGGATCCCACGAACACCGGAATGATGAGCTCCTGAGCGATGGCTTTGTCCAGCAGCCCCTCCAGCTCCTCTTGGGTAAGCTGCTCTTCACCCTCGAGGTACTTCATCATAAGCTCGTCGTCGGCCTCGGCCACCAAATCGCACAGCTTGTCGCGGGCGTTGCGCGCCTCCTCCTGGTACTTCGCCGGCAGCGTGTCCACCGCTTCCACGCGCTCGCCGCCGTTCTCGAAATAGCGGGCCTCCATGCGGATGATGTCGATGACGCCCTCGAAATCGGGGCCCTGACCGATGGGAATGGTGACCGCGCCCAAACGACCGCCGAAGCGAGCATGCAGCAGAGCCATGGCAGCGTCGAAGTTGGCGTTCTCGCGATCGATGTGGTTGATGTACACCGCGCGCGACAGGCGCATGTCCTCCGCCTCGCGCCACAGCTTCGTCGTCATAACCTGGGGGCCGTCGACGGCGTCCACCACGAACAGGGCCATTTCGGCGGCCTGCATGGTGGCCAGCGTGTCGCCGATGAAATCGGGATGACCGGAGGTGTCCAGCACGTTGATCTTGTAGTCCTTGTAAGGGATGGGGGCGATGGAGGTTGAAATGGTGAACTTGCGCTTGATCTCCTCGGGGTCGTAATCGAGGTACGACTTGCCGTCGTGCGTCGTGCCCATGCGCGGCGTCTTGCCGGAAACGAAGAGCATGGCCTCGGCCAGCGAGGTCTTGCCGGCGCCATCCTGTCCTACAAGGACGATGTTTCTGACGTGTTCGGGAGCCGGAGCTGCCATGAGCGACCACCTGCCTTCCTGATAGAGGGCGCCCGCACCCCTTGCGCGGGTCTAACCCGGGCGCGCTTCCCATCGGTCGCGCGCCTTCTCGCCAAACGCTACGCTGAATTCCCGTTGCCGCGAATGCCCACGACGGGGCTGCGCCAACTGATAGGTCCGCGACCCGCGAGCTCTTGGCTGGCAGGTCTGCGGCCTGCGAGCTCCTGGCGCATCGCCAGCGAGCGGTCTTTCAGCGCCGACGAACGGCGTCTTTTCCGTGGCATCCATATTAGCAGAGGGCACCGCGTCCGCTGAGTACAGCGAGAAATTCGCGAGACGAAGTTCGTGCGCTTTTTCTCACGGGCTGATCCGCGAGTTGGTCCGCGAATTGGTTTGCAGGTTGATTCGCGAGCTGGCCCGCAAGTTGATTCGCAAGCTGGTCCGCGAGTTGGCCCGAACGCCCCACCGCCGCCCCATGCGACTCCGCTACGGTTGGCGCGAGGAGCCAACCGGGACATTCTCGCGTCATTAATGCGGTTCGGAAAGAGTAATCTGCTCGAACGCGCGGAGCGCGGAGGGATCGTGCCAGCAACCCCTCACCACCATACGGCTTCATCATCGATTGGAAAAGGACGGCCAATGTCGAAACTGATACTATGGGGCTTAAGCGCCCTCGACTTCTATCAACACGGCGATTTCGCCTCTCTCCCCACCCTGTGGCTCGATATCGCCCACCAGGAGGACATCGCCCCCAACGCTGCCGCCGTTCAGTACCTAGAGGATAGGCTCCCTTGGCTGAGCAAGCCTTTTCATGTCATCGTTCCCTCGCGTCAACAAAAGCGCAATCTCAAAGACGTGCGCTGCCATGTTGCAGAGGAGTCCCTTTGGCAAAATTGCTATTTGCGTATCGAGCAAGGGCTTTTTGCTCCTTCCCCCGAGATCGCTTTTCTCCAAAGCAACTGGAGTCGCGATCTTGCCGAAGTGATCTTCAAAGGAAGCGCCCTTTGCGGCACCTACGGTCTAACACCCCCTTTCGACACCGTCTTTAATCGTCCCGCGCTTACTTCATCCGAGCGCATTCGAGAAGCTCTTTTAGCCCATCGGGACATACGAGGCTGCGCCATGACGAGACGCGCCGCTCCTTGGATTCTCAATAACGCTGCCTCGCCGAGAGAAGCAGCCCTCGCTCTTCTCATGACGCTCCCCAACCATCTCGGCGGCTACCACTTTGCCCGACCGACACTGAACTACTCCATCGAGCTCACCAGCCTCGCTCGCCCGCTCTCCCGAAAAGAGTACTATGTCGCGGACGTTTGCTGGCCCGCCCAAAGGCTCGTTCTCGAGTACGACAGCGACGAGCGGCACCTTACGTCCGAACAGCTGCAGGAAGACGCCGTTAAACGCATGGCGCTGCAGGCCATGAACTACCGGATTATCACCGTGGGACGACTACAGCTCAATTCGGTTAGCGAAACAAGGAAAATCGCACTCTCGGTTGCCCGCATACTTGGCAAACCGATCCGATTTCGCATAGGCGACTTCGATGCAAAGCACAAACACCTGCGAGCAGCCATGGGGCTCCCCTGCTGGCAATAATGAGCACCGCCAGCCGTAGCCCGAGAACGATTTTTGTCAGACGTCCCTCCTCGTTCTGACATTTTTGCCGGTCTGGCTGCGGGTTGCCGGGGAGAGGTTTGAAGGAACAAAGCTGTGACCTGGTACTTTTCTTGCTGCGACTTTGTTTTTCATGGTTAACACCGCAGCCCGAGGGGCCAAAATGTCGCACCTTTCAGAACCATGCGACAAAAAGGCGCCCCGGGCTGCGGATCGAAGGCCGATGCGCCGTTCGCTCCAAACCTAGATGGCAAAATGAGGCCTCAGGCTGTGGCGCGAAAGGCAGTCGGAGACGGAGCGCCGCGTCCCCCGATGACGCAGCGCGGACGGAGCAGCTGGGCCACCCCAAGTTAGAGCTCGCTGATGATGCGGGCGGTGCGGGCGGCACACTCGGCCTTGGCGCGCTCGATATCGATGGTGGGCCATTCGGCGTTCGTGACGGCATGCTGAATACAGCCGCGCGCGGTGCCAGCGGAGGTGGCACCGGGGACGCCGGCGGAGGCAACACCAGAGGCATCGGCGGAGGCAGCAGCGGAGGTGGCGCGATAGATCACCTCGCCATCGCACATTGTGAGCACCACGTCGGCCCCGTCGCCCGCATAGACCAGGTTGTAAACCGGATCGGGCGCCGGGCACCACGACGGGCCCGTAATGTCCAGCACGCACAGGTCAGCACGGGCGCCTTCCGCCACCACACCGCAATCCTCGCGGCCCTGGGAAAGCGCGCCGGTGCGCGTCGCCGCCGCCAGCGCCTGCTGGGGCGTGACCGCCGTCGGATCAAGCGTCGCGCCCTTGTAGATGAGCGCCTGCAAGTACATGTCGTGGAACAGGTTGTGGTTGTTGTTCGACGCCATGCCGTCGGAGCCCAGGCACACGGGAATGCCGCGGCGCAGCATCTCGGGAATGGGCGCGAAACCGCTGCCGAGCTTCATGTTGGAAGCCGGGTTGTTGGCGACGAACACCCCGTGCCGCTGCAAGATATCCAGATCAGCGTCATCGACCCACACGCAATGAGCCGCCGTCACGGGCACCTCGAACAACCCCAAGCTGTCGAAATAGGCCACCGGTGTGAGGCCACCGTGGCGCTCGCGGCACTCGCGCACTTCCTTCTCGGTCTCGGATAGATGGATGTGCAAGCGCAAGTCGGTGCCGCGCACGATATCCAGAATGTCGCGGCAAACCGTCTCGGTGGACAGGTACTCCGAATGGATGTTGTAGTCGATGCGAATGCGTCCGTCGCCGGCCCCGTGCCAGTCGCGCACGAGAGCCTCCATCTGGGCGCAGATCGGATATTCCGCGTAGGGCTTCTCCTCGAAGGCCACCAGCCCCTCGCACATGTTGGCCTTCATGCCGGCCTCAAGCACCGCACGGGCACGCTCCTCGGTCGCGTAGTACATGTCCGAAAAGCTGACCACACCGAAGCGCGCCATCTCGGCACAGGCGAGCACCGTGCCCCAATAGCAATCCTCGGCGGTCATTTTGGCCTCGAAGGGGAAGCACTTCTCCTCGAGCCAACGCTGCAGCGGCAAGTTCTCGGCGTAACCGCGCAGAAGCGTCATGGGGGCATGGGCATGGGCGTTGTAGAGCGCGGGCATGAGCAGACGTCCCGTGCCATCGTAAGTCTCGCCGAAGGTGGCAGCTTCATCGGGCGCGGGAGGCACCGAGCCAATATAGGCGATACGGCCGTCGCGCACCCCTACCCATTGGTGGTGCTTGATAGCGAAGTCGGCGTCGAGAAGATCGATATCGCAGAAGAGCATGGTGTTCCTTTCAGGGCGTTGGAAGGACATGGGCCGTCGGTAGGCTGACAACGTCCTCAATGTCGTTATCTTAGATGCTTTTCCACAAGAGCAGTCCTGCATTCATGCAAAAGGCATTGAAGGCAGACAGGGTGCGGGTGCGGGTGCGGGTGCGGGTGCGGGTGCGGGTGCGGGTGCGGGTGCGGGCGCGGGTGCGGGCGCGAACTGATGAAAAGGGCAGCCGAAGCTGCCCTTTTCATAGAATCGACGATGACGCGCACGTCCTTAGACAGTAATGTCTATCCAGCGATCTTCGTCCTCCTCTTCTTTGCGGCGACTCAGCAGCGAAAGCATCAGTATCGTGGCCGCAAGCCAAATGGCGATCGCCAGGATCAGGCACAGCAACGTCGCAGCGTCACCGGTCTGAGCCAACTTCTTCACCTTGTAGAACACGCGAGTCAGCCAACCATCGGTGTCCTCCAGCGGCTCAGGCTCCACATAATAGCCTGGATCGACCGCGTGGGCCGCCTCACGCGTCCACTGCTGTGGCGCGAGCACCCTGTAAGCCAGGCCGTAAGCATTCGCTGCGCCACGCGGGCTCAGCACGCCAAGTACCTCAGTAACACCGATATCGGGCTCAACCTCGCGACCGCGCAGGTTCAGATGAGCCACATCATTGTCGAGGTTGTCATCAGTACCCGCGTTCAGCGGGATCCATTCGGCCTCGGAGGGCTTCACGAAGCGGACACGGTAAACGTAGGGCTTGCCGTACTCGTCCACGATGGGCTGGCCGGCAAACAGGTAGCTGCCCTCACTATCCGTCGTCGCCGTGGCCACCGCCTCCCAAGCGCCCTCGGAAAGAACGCCATCATCCTCGAAACGCTCAAAATCGGCAGCGGGATCGGCAACGTCGCAGGCGAGCAGCGCCTCCCAACGGGCCGCGGCCACGCCTACCGATGCCTCCCCGCCGGTTCCGTCGGAGTCAGTAGCGCTACCATCCTCCTCAGCCTCATCGCCAAATGCACCGTCAGCGGCGTTGGCGTTGTCGACCTCTTCGCCCAATGCCGACACCAGAGCGCGGAAGGTTCCAACTCCGCCCATCTCGCTCGCATCCAGCGTCGCGTTTTCACCGTCGGGCAAATTGGAGCCAGCGCCCTCGCCGGTTTCGCCACTGACGCCGGGCTGCTCGCCGACACCAGGCTGCTCGCCCTCGCCAGCGCCCTCGCCGGGTTCCACCACCGGCTCGTCGGGCACCTTGCCAGCCAAGTCGTCCAACACCCACTGAATGTCATCGTAGCGCTCAGCGGCCACAAGCGGCTCGCCATCAGCAGCAAGGTCACTGCCCACAGTGCCATCGGTCACGCGGCTCATCCAACCGACGGCCCGAGCAGCGGCAAAGGTCGTCTGCTGACGCTCCAGCACCACCTCTTTGCCCGCAACCAGCTCGTCGGTCTCGGCCTGCAAACCGTCCTTGTTGGCATCAAGCCACACATGACCACCGACGCTCACGGTATTGAAGGGCACGAGGCCCGCATCGTTGTAGTAGCTCGACTGCGAGCCGAGCGTCGACCACTGGGCGGCATCGGGGCCAGCCACCTTCGACTCGGGCGCGTCAACTTCTTCGGCCGGCTCCGCCAACACGATGAGGCCATCCACCGCGCGCTCCCCTTCCGGAGTCAGACGGGTGGTCGCCTCGTTCAGATCGGAGTCGATCTCCTCGTCCTCGCCACGGTTCATCTTCGCCACGGCGTAGCCGGTGGGCACCTCCACCACGTTCACGCGGTAGCCGTAGACGACCTCGCGGTTCGTGTTGCCCAAATCGTCGCGCTCCTCGGTCGCAGGCAGGTCGGCGAACTCCCAGTAGCCCTGCGGGTAGGTGCGGCGCACCTCCTCGCCGTTGTCGTTGCGGGCCATGCGCGAGAACTCTGTCGTCGTCACAATCTCATTGCTCCGCGTCTCGATCGCAACGCCCTCATCCAGAGCGTAGGTGAGGGCCTCGCCGGTCCGCACGACCGACCCGTCGGCGGCCACGGCCCGGTTGAACGCGTCGTCATACACCCAGGTGTCGCTATCGCCGTCGTACCAGTAGCGCGAGAGCTCCACGGTGGCGCCCACGATGCCCGCCTCGCCGGTCTCGAAGTAGCCGTTGTCGTTGGCATCGTTCCACACCGTACCGGCGATGACGTTCTTGTTCGGGGCCTTGGCGCCAGCGTCGAGCTGCTTGCCAATGGGAGCGGGCACGTCGAAGATGGCCACCGCCTCATCGGGGGCGTTCGCGCCGTCGGCCCAGGTGTCGCCCTCCTCGGTCTTCTTCCACTGTGCGTCCTCATCATACTGAGAGCCGAAGACCGACCCGCGCACGTTCGAGGACTCGTGGTTCAGGTACACCTTGCCGTCGTTGATGGTCATGCCGTTCTGGTACGTGACCGCCTGGCGCAGAGTGAGCAGGCCGCTCTCACTGCGGGTCAGATCGGAGTCGATGGATGATACACCACCGGGCACGTTGTAGCGCGACATGACGTAGCCGCCGTTGAGCTCGGCCATGTGCACGGTGTAGCGGGTCTGGTGCACCTCGTCCAGGGCACCGGGCGTGTTGTAATCGACCAGGCGGCCCGAAGCGTCCTTCTGCACGTAGACCTGCAAATCGTCGAAGGTGTAGACGCCTTCGCTATCGGTCTCGGCGGCGCGGGAGCCGGCCGGCGAGGGTTTCTCGTTCTTCTGGCGGTTGCCCTCGGTATCCGTAAGACCCGCGGGCAGATAGCCCACAGAGGTGCCCACCACATCGGGCAGGGTTACGATGTGGAAGGCGTCCAAGCCGTCGAGAGCGCCGTCGTAGACGAAGCCCTCACCCACGACCGCCAGCGGCATCGGGTTGGCAGCGAGCGTGCGGTAGAGGGCCGCAGTGCCCATGAGGCGGGCGGCAGCCGGCACGATCTCGGGGGCCGTCTCGATGTCGCCCTCGGTGCCGCCGTTGCCAGTGACGCTGCCGTTGCCGGTGTTGTCGCCGTCACCGTTATCGCCGCCAGGCTCGGTGGTCTCGCCCGGATCCGGCACCGCCGGCTCTGCGGGTTTGGGGCCCCTGGAGCGGTAGATCACCACGGTCGTGCCTTGCGCAGCCACGCTGCCGGCGCCGGGACGGGTCGCAGCTACAAGCCCCGCAGCCACATCCTCGCTGTAGCGTTCGTCTGCGGACACCTCCACAGCGAAGCCGGCCGCGGCCAGCGCCGCCTCGGCCTCTTCCACGGACTGCCCGGTGACGTCTTCCACGGTCACCGCCCGGGCCTCGCCGTTGGACACGACAAGCTTCACCTCAACGCCGGGCCGCGCCTTGGATCCCGCGGCCGGCTCGGTGCGCACCACCGCGCCCGCGGGCACCGTGGAGGAGAACTCGGTGCCGCGCTCGATGGCCACCGCGAGTCCCAGACCTTCCAGAATCGCGGTAGCGTCGTCCACCGTGCGCATCGCCACGTCGGGAACGAGGAACTCGTCGTAGGGGCGCACGCGAGCGACCAGCTGGTAGTCAGTGCGCTGGGCAAGGCCGGCCAGCTGAACCATGCCGGTCTCGTCGGCCGGGCGCCAGCGCTCGGAATCCAGGGTCGCCGGATCCTCGCCGGGCGCCACGGCGGCGTACTCCCAGCCGTTCCACTGCTCGCCGGCGGACAGGTCGGCCTCGGCCACATCCGGATCGGTCGAGCTCTTCCACCAATCGGCCTTCTCGGCGAACAGGATGGTGTTGGCCGCCGCCGTCACCGGGCCCTCGGCAAAGAGCGCCTCGGCGATCGCCTCACCGGGGGTGGTAATGGCCCGCGGCGTGAGGCATTCCACATAGGAGCCCTCGTCATTCAGCTGGCGGCAGGTCACGTAGTACTCAGTGTTGGGGTCGATGGTCAGCGTGTACGCTACGCCGCCGATGGTCACCTTCGCGCCATTGGCGAAGGTGCCCGGCTCGACGCCGTCGGGCCACACGAAAACCGTCTCGCCGTCCGCGGCCACGTTCTCTTCGGAGGTGAACCACACCGACAGCGGCAGTGGGTTGTTCTCGCTGTCCAGCACCGGATCACCGTTGGCGTCGCGCTGGATGGGCGGGTTGCCGTCCGCGTCGCGGAAGAGGCTCTCCAGCACCATCCGGCCGTTCTCGTCGCGCACGACGTTGCCGTCCGCGTCGCGGCGAGGAATGCCGATGCGGTACTCGGTGTTGGGCATCGACTTGGCGAACTTCACGAACACGGAGTCACGACGGGCCACAAGATCGCCCACCTTCGGGTCGATGGCGCCGCCGAAGGAGCGGTTGAGCACCCACTGGCCGCCATCGAGGTATTCCTGGGTGATGTAGACCGTCTCGCCCACGAGCGGCTTCTCCAGCTCGACCACGGTGGTCGGGCCCTCGCCCTCATCGGCATCTTCGTCGCCGGGGACGTCAATGGAGGTGGTGAAGTTGCGGATGCCGTCGTAGTTGGCATCGTCCCAGGCCACGCCCTTGATGGTCGCGGTGCCGAAGGGACCGAAGCCGCCGTTCATATGGGCCGCGCTGCGCACCGTGGACAGGTCAAAGGCCATGCCGTTGGCGTTCACGTAGTAGGCAGAGTCGGTGGCACCCACGGCATCCTCGGCGGTGGTGGCCTCCTCGGCCAGCACCAGACGGCCGTCCAGCACGCTCACCTCGGCGCCCTGCTCGTTCACCTGGTTCATGGTGATGGCGTAACGGGTGCTTCCGTAGGCGGCATCGTTGGCCAGACGCCCGTTCATGTCGTCGGAATCGGCAGCACGATGCACCTTGCTCGCGTTGCGGCTCGCGATTTCCTCGCCGCCATCGTCGAGCAGGCGCGTGACCGGCAGGCCCACCACGGTCTCGCTGGCACGGTCGGCCCCGAGGTTTTCACGGCTATCACCCTCCACCTCGATGGTGTAGCCAAGCAGGTACCATTCGTCGAAGGTATCAGTCACAAGGGTCTCGTTGTCGCCGCCTTCTTCATCCTTCCAGTTCAGCGAGTCGCCGCTCTTGATGTTGCGAGTCGCCGCCGGCAGATCCTCGAACACGTAGTGGCCGTCCTCGTCGGTGAGCACGGACAAGGGCTCGCCCTCCTCGGCCACCCACTCGTAGTGGTAGCCGGCCTTGGGCGCGCCATCGCTGCCAGCGGCGACGATGCGGCCGGTCGCGGCGGGCCACTGCCCCTCGCCGGCTTCGGCCGGAGTGGCGCAGTGCCCGCTGCAATCGACGTCGGCCACCAGGTGCAGGCCCCAGGCGCGCAGGTACACGCGCTTGCCGGCAAGCCCCGCCTCGCCCTCGTCGGCCACGCCGTCGTAGTCGTCGTCTTGGAACAGAACACCCTCGATGGCGCCCGTCTTGCGCTTGAGCAAGGCGCCGTCGTTGTAGGCGCGGTCGCTGCCGGCGCCCAAGTCGTAGGTTTCGATGCCCGCGGCCAGCGGCGCCGCGCCGACGGCAGCGCTCACCGTGACGGCCGCCGTGGCAAGCACCGAGGCGAAGGCCACGGTCGGGCGCGCCGGGTTGGCGGACGCGGCCTGGGCGGCCACATTCGACTTCGACTGGGCGAGCGCCTCGTCGCGAGACAGCAGGCCCAGATCTTGGTTGTCGTTGTTCGAGGCGCTGCTATCGACGAGGTTGCCGAGCACCGAGCTGTCGTCGCGGCGGTTCAGCAGCACGTCCACTTCGTCGGCGCTCATCAGGTT
Organism: uncultured Adlercreutzia sp.; assembly: GCA_902478715.1. Classification (GTDB taxonomy): domain Bacteria; phylum Actinomycetota; class Coriobacteriia; order Coriobacteriales; family Eggerthellaceae; genus Adlercreutzia. Next base: position 33,174 of record CABSMC010000012.1, on the reverse strand, counting down.
TGCGTTCACGTTGATGAGGTCGGAGTCCTGGGTGAAGTTGTCGCGCTGCTGGTACTTAGCGATCATCCAGGCGCGCTGCTGGTAGCCGGCGTCGGTGTAGCGCACGCGGTAACCGTAGACGATCTTCGCGCCCACGCTGGAGGCCCGGCCGGCATCCACATCCTGTTGGGTGGCCGCGCGCTGGGTGGGCAGATCCTCGAAGCGGTAGACGCCGTCGCGCTCCTCGCCGTCGGAGGCGACCTGCGTGGCGGTATAGGTCACGTGCTGCGCGTCGTCGCCCCACACCGTGGCCGGACTGGCATCATAGGCATCCCAGTCGGCGCCGTTCAGGTCGTAGCGGGTAGAATCGGCCCACTGCGGGTCGCGCTCCCAACCGCCCTGGCCATCAGGCAGGTAGCGCTCCAGAGTGACACGGCGGCCGTTGATGCCGTACTCGTCGTCCCCTTCTTCCAGGGATTGCACGCCGTCGTTGTTCGTGTCGTTCCAGAAGATGCCCACGATGTCCTGGGTCGGCGGCGGCAACTCGCCAGCGTCGCCGGCCTCCAGGGCGTCGGCGCCCTCGGCGTAGGCGCGCGCGTCCATGAAGTCGAAGAGAAGCTCGCCCGTAAGGTTGTTCTGGTAGTCGGAGGCGGGCACGACCTTCTGGGCCGCAGCACCGCGGGAAAGCTCCGTGTGGTTGGCCAGAATGATCTGGCCCTCCAGCATCTCCTGGCGCTCGCCCAGGTAGCGCTTGGGCTCGACGAGATCGTCTTCGCCCTCAGCCCCCGGCGTCACATCGGCCATGAAGGCCTCGCGCCCGATGAGCGGATAGTCAGCCGTCAGACCCAGGTTGTCGGGCAGGTCGGAATCCGTCGACAGCGCCTCGGGGACGGCGCCGGCATGGAAGCGCGTCATCATCCACGCGCCCTCCTGAGGCGTGCCGTAATGCTCGAAATCGTAGTCCTCGGTCAGCGCCGCCAGCTTCACACGGTAGCCGGCCAGGTACTGCTTGCCGTCCGCGTCGGTGTAGGCGCACGGCAGGTTGTCGAAGCGGTAGAGGCCGTCTTCGTCAGTCTGCACGGTGATCACGCCGCCGGCCGCCGAGGCCGTAGGATAGCGCGCGGCATCCACGAGCGGGCGGTCCGCGTCATCCAGAGTTGTATAGATGTCGGCACCGAAGGCGGTGTTCTGGAACCAATGGCTCTCGTAGACCCCGTTGCCGATGGAACCAGAAAGGTCGGTCACGTTCTTCCCGTCGAACACCGGCACATCGTCGGGATTCACGTTCTCCGGGTCGTAGTACCACTGCTCCAGCGTGATAGCCTGGTCCGCAAGGCCCTCCTCCACCAGCTTGTGCACCGTGGAGGTGGTGCCATCATCGGCCACGACCTCGATATCCTCAAAGTCTTCGGTGTTCTGCAGGCCGTCGTAGTCGGCATCGCGCCACACGAGACCCGTAAGCGAACGCGTGGGCACCGGCAGCTGGCCGGCGTCGCCGCCGTCGTAGGCTTCATCAGCCTGCTTGCGGGCGCGCATGATGTCGTAGAGGGCCTCAGCCGGCGCGGTGTCGCCCTCCCCCACTGTCGCTTCCACGACCTCGGCGATGGGCAAACTCACCAGCGTGGTCTTGTCGGCGACGGCTACGATGCCGTCGGCCTTGGGAGCCGCCAGAATGATCTGGCCCTCATGGGCGCGCACGCCGGCTGGCACCGCCGCCTCGAAGGCGCCCTCGCGGCCAAGGAGGCTGTAGCTGTCCAGCGTACCATCCAGGGCGTCATCGATGTCGGAATCCACGGCCACCGCCGCGCCGGCATGGTAGCGGGTCATGAGCCACGGCACGCGAGAGACGACCGTGCCGCCTTGTTCCACTTCCTGCTGCTCCAGGCCGTCCAGAGTCAGGCGGTAGGAAGCCAGGAACAGCTCGCCGCTCTCGTTCACGTAAGCCGTGGGCAGATTCTGGAAGCGGTAGAGACCGTCGGCGTTGGTGCGCACGGTCACATAACCGGCCTCGTTCACGTCGACCGTCGTCGGGTCGTCGACAGAGAGCACGGCGCCTGCGGCCCACTCGTCGGTCGCGATGGCCTCAAGCACGTTGAATCCATCGACGCCGAACGCCTCATTGCGTACCCATTCGGCGCCATCCCAATACCACTGGGAAAGGGTCACCGCCTCGTCCTGGATGCCCGGCTCATCGGCAGCGTAAGAGCGCACCTTGCGGGTGAGCATCTTCGGCGAGCCGTCCTCGGCAAGCACCGGATTGCCCGCCGCATCCAGCATCAGGATGGGGTTGCCATGCTCGTCGAGTACCGGCTCTTCGGTCTCCACCATAGCCTGCACGCCGTCGTAGTCGGCGTCGTGCCACACGCGACCGGACACCTCGCGACGTGGCACCGGCAGCTCGCCCACATCTCCGCCGTCAACCGCGTGGTCGCGCTTGGTCAGGTAGTCGTATTTCATTGTGCCCGTCGCGCCCTCGTGCACATCGGCCAAAGGCACGTCCACTTGCGAGGGCTGCTTGGCGTTCACACGATCCGCACCAACCTCGGCAGCCAAGATGATTTGGCCGTCAAGGGCGCGCGTTACTGCCTCTCCAGCCCCGTTGGTCTCACGGCCAATGATGCGATAGGCGGCAGATACCGGGCTCTGGTCGTCGGCCACGTCGGAGTCGGCGGCCACGTCGGTGCCCTGGTGGTAGTTGGTCATCATCCACGGCGTGGAGTAGAGCGCGTTGCCGTCATCGTCGGTCGCAACCTCCTGGTGCATGCCGTTCAAGACCACCCGGTAGGCGGCGAGGAAGTGCTCGCCCTCGTCGTTGGTATAGGCGGTCGGCAGGTTTTCGAAAGTGTAGACGCCGGCATCGTCGGTCTCCACGTAGATGAGGCCATCAGCAGCCGTACGCGCCATAGGCAGCGTATCAGCCTCGGAAGTCACCTCGGAGGAAACCTTGTGGTTCTGGGCGTCGGTATAAGTGCGCACCCAAACGGAGTAATCCTCGCCCATAAAGTCCTTGCGCGTCTCGGTGTGCCAGCTGGCATCGACCGAGGTGCGCACATCGTCGCCGAAGCGGTCGTTGCGCACCCACGCACCCGCCGCCTCATCGTAATAGTATTGCTCCAGGGCCACGGACTCGCCGGCAAGACCCTGCTCGCCGTCCTCCTTAATGCCGTCGTAATCCTCATCGTGCCACACGGTGCCGGTGATGGACGAACGCGGCACCTCAACCAGACCCACATCCCAGTGCTCGATGCGCTGGGCCGCGCCCAAATCGTACACAGCCCGCGGCGATGAGACGGACAGGCCGCCCTGCACCGCACGGTCGTTGCCCGCCGTGGTGCCGCTGTAGTTAGCCGCGAGCTCCTTCATGCGGTCGACGGAAACCGTCTCCGATTCCTCGATGACCTTATGGTCGATGAGGTACGCCCGCAGCTCGTCGTTGGAGAGCTCGGCGATGAGCGCGTCCACCGTGTTCTTCGCCACCGTAACGTCCGCATCGTCCTCGCGGACGCGACCGAGCTCGACCAGATAGGCCACAAGGTTCTCGCGCGCCATGGTGTCGGTGTTGCCGGCCACGACGATCATCTGCTGGTAGGATACGTCCACATCGTGGGCGCCCGTGGGAGAGGTGGTGCCCGCTCCCATGCCGCCGGTTAGCGGATCGCCCGAGCCCGCCTCATTCAGGTAGTAGGCGTACACAGGCTTGCCGTTCTTGTAGTACGGGTTGCCCTCGCCGTCGAGCACCAGCCGCACGGCCATATCGGCATCGGAATCGATCTCCTCATCGAAGGAGAGCGACGAAGGATCATAAGCGTTGCGGAAGGTGAGCCCGAAGTCGCGTGTGACGAGCTTCAAATCGTCGCGGTCAATGCGCACCCGATAGCCGGCGAGGTACTTCGTCTTGTCCTCTTCGGCCACGGTCTTGGGCGCATTGGGATCGACCACATAGGTGGACACGCCCTTGAAGATGTAGCTGCCCGAGCTGGAGGAGGTCGTCGTCTTGTACTCCAGGTCGGCGAGCACCCAGCGGCCCTTGCCGTAGGTGCCGTTGGCGGTCCCGGCGTTGTAGCCGTCGGAACCCTCAACCGGGCCGGACGCATCGGAGGGCAACCAGTAGTACTGCTCCAGCGTCACCTTCACGCGACCTACGCCGATGTTGGGCACGTCACCCTGCAGGCCGTCGTAGTGCTGGATGATGCCGTCCTCGGTATAGCCGGACTTGTCGGACCACACGTAGTTGCCGAGGAAGCCCTTGGTGCCGTCGATCCAGCCTAAGGCCAGCTTGTCGTAGACCTTGTAGCCCTTCCAAGCGTTCTTCGGATCCTCATAGACCGCGTGCCCCGCCTCGTCCGTGGGAATCTCCGCGTAGAAGCTGTTGGTCTCGCCCGAGCCGCTCTTGAGCCACAGGTCGTTATCCCACATGGCGGCCACTTCGTCCTTGGGGCGCTTCTCCTGGGCCTCTCCTGCGCCCACGGTTACCTGCTCCTGGTCCTCGGCGTTCTTGGTCGGGCGAGCGAGCGGATCGTTCTCCCAGGTCATGACCGAGGGCTTCAGAATGCGGGCGCGAGTGTCCTTGCACACTACCTTGTAGTTGTGGAAGGGCTCCAGGCTGAAGTGGAAGAAGCCCGTGGCATTGGCGCTGCCGGCCTCGTAGGGCGTCCAGCGCCAGGCGCCGTTCGGGTTGTCGCCGGTCATGACATCGCGGAGCACCTCCGCACTCACGAGGTTGTTGCCAGCCGTATCGAAGGCGCGCTGGTAGGTGGCGCCGCCGTCAAGCGACACCTCCAGGTAGCAGTCGGTCTGAGCCACCGCCATATTGCCGTTGGTGTCGAAAGCCTGCTCCCACTTCTTCGTCTTCTCGTTCTGAACCATGACGCGCACTTCCATGTTCTTCAGGCGCATCTCGTTTACCCGCACGGCGTACTCATAAGGATTCGATTCGTCCAGGTTCACGTTCACCCAGTCGAGCACGCCGTCGATGAGCTCAGGATCCACCGAGCCGTCCAGCTCGACGTACTTGTTCAGGTTGAGGGTGGGCTTGCCGTTCACCATGATGAACGGGGGCAGCTCGCCGGCAGCCGCGTCATAGGCCGGCGCGTTGTCCGGCGTCAGCGACAGGGTGGAGATGCCCGGCAGCGACGGCGTCCCCTGGCTCACCGGAGGCGCCGCCTCAAGAGCCTGGGCCGCCGGGGCCGACGAGGCGGAAGCCGACTTCGCAAAGATGTCGCCGGGGCCTTCCTCGCCGCCCCCATCGCCGCCGCCCTCGCCCGTGCCGCCTTCCTCCGGGTCCTCTTCCATTTCCTCGTAACCGGCCAGCTTGTCATCGCGGTAGGTCACGCCCTCGTAAACCACCGGTAGGGCGATGCCGACGTTGTAGCTCGTCATCTTGGCATCGTAGAGCTCGTGATCCGGCTCGTTGCCCGCCGCATAGGCCGCGGCGTCGAAGATCACCGGCTCCACCTCGATGGGATCGGAGACGGCCACCATCTGCTTACTCGTGCGCGTCACGGCCATGTAAGAGGAGATGTCCTCAGTGGTCCCCGGATAGCCCACCTTGCCCGTCTTCTCGTCCACCTCGATCACCGGGGCATCGGAGGCACCGATGCGCTTGGTGGTAAGCGCGTAGTTGGCGTACTTCTGCGGGAAGGTGAAGCGCAGACGGTAGGTGCCAGGCTTCAGCATAGAGAACATGTAGTAGCCGCGGTTGTTGTAGTAGTCGCTTTCGGTGGTGTACACGTAGGCGCCCAGATCGACGTTGTCGGCGGTGGTGACGGGCTCATAGCCGTAGAGGCCCTTCACAGCGGCGCCGGTCTTCGGGTCGGCTTTCACCCAGGTAAGCTTGCTGGAGTTCGCATCCATCTTCACCTGAGCCACCGCTTCGCCATTGCGATTTACCGGCACACCCCACTCGTTCAAAAGCTCAACCTTCACGCCGTTGACGCCCGGATCGTCCGGCACGCCGTCATAGTCCAGGTCGTTGAGCAGCTTCGCGGTGTCCTTGCCGTTGTCGTAGGTATAGGCGTACTTGCCGTTCTTGATGCTCTTCTCCGTAGAGAGGATGTAGCGACCGTTCTCGCCCTTGTGGTAGGTGGTCTCATGACCCAAAAGGTCGGTGACAACATCGCCCTTCGTGTCGTTCTGCAGGGTATCCCAGTTGGTATCCATCCACACGTAGCTGCCGATGTAGCCGAAGCCCTCGGGCGCATCCACGTAGACGCCGGCCGGCTTGTTCTCCATCTTGCGATAGGTAAGGCCGCGCTCGCCCTGGCGGTAATCCACCATGGACATGAAGGTGTTCCACTGGCTCGTCTTGTACAGGTACTCCTGCAGAGGTGTGGCCCCTTCCTGCAAACCATCGATAGACTTGTAGGTCTTGCCAGCGTTACCCAGGTACTTGGGAAGATTCAGCGGCGCCTTCAGGTCGTACTTCAGACGTACGTCGCCGTTGCGGGCCATAAGCACGAGGCTGTCGTCGAGCACCCGACACCAGATAGCGCCGATGCAACGAGTAAGGGCCTCCTCCTCGGCGGGGTGACGTTTCACGTAGTCCTTCAAGTCGTTGATATTAACCATGTTGATGGACGCCATGGACTGCGAGACGGGCACTTCGGAGACGACGGTCTTGCCGTCCTCGCCCAAAGTGAGGCCCGTGGTCTTCTCCGTCACCCAGCGCGTGATGTACTCGTCGTTCTCATCCTCGGCCCACTCGCCGCCCGCAGCCGCCTCGGCCGCCTTGGCCGCATCGATGGGCTCGTAGATATCATCGGTGGTGAGCGGCGTGTACTTCACGTTTGCGCCGGTGCCAGCGGTGGCGATGGGGCCGACCCACACCGAGGCCTGGGGCGAGAGCGTCTGGCCGGTCACCGGGTCTTTAGCCGAAGCGATGCGCAGCTCGTACTTGCCCTTGATATCGCCTTCCTCCGTTGGCGTCGTATCGGTGTACTCCATCTTGATAGAGTCGAGGTCCTGCAACCAGCCGCTCCACTGGGATTGGCGCAGGCTGTAGGTCTTCGTGGTCACGTCGAAGTTGGACGTCTCCTTGTCGCCTTCGTGGGGCATCGTGTCCGCGAAGGTCGAGTGCTTGTACAGAAGCGACGTGGAGTCGTTGATGCCCGTGTACTGCTGAATGAGTTCGTAGGTGTAACTCGTGCCCTCGGGGATGGCCGCCGTCTGGGAGCGCTTCGAGTACTTCTCGTCGGTGTACTTCGGCTGCACCATCTTCTCCTGGATGACCTGGTCGTTGTTGGACCAGCCGATGGAGTTGGTGTCCTTGCGCAAAAGCGTCTCGGAACGATCGCCGTTGCCGTTGCCGTCGTTGAGGTCGGAACGGTAGGAGGAATCTTTGATGACCGAGCTCTCCGGGTCGTTGATGGTAGCCTTGGTGACGATCTTCGTCACCTTCTCGTCGTTGATGGTCTCGGTGCGGAACAGCGGGTAGTCGTAGAAGTCGTAGGAGCCGGCCTTGTCCGCATAGGAAGACAAGATGAGCGCATTGCCCACATCGGTGGAAGCCGAGGACTGCGGCGAGAACTGCATCATGAAATCGAGGATGATGGCCTCACCGGGGTTGAGCACGCCACGGCTGCCATTCTGGCCCAGGAAGTTCCAGGTGAAGGAGCGGCGCGTGTTGGCCGTCAGGTTGTCGGAAACGCCGGTATCCGCCTCGGTGCCGTCGTCCTGCACACCGTAGAGGTAGGCAAACTCGTCTTTGGCCGAGATCTCCGTGCCGCCGTTGGCCAACACGCCGGCGCCCAAGCGGGTCATGCCCTCCTCGTAGCGAATAGCCGCGGTGGAGGTGCCTGGAGTCAACTCGTCGAAGTCCGTGAGGCTCGTGTAGGGCTTGGTGGTTCCCTCCGGTTTCGTCGGCACCTCTACGCCCTCGGGCAGCGTCTTGCTGACCTTGCCCTCGTCGTCCATAGTACCGACGAAGTTCCACGATCCATCCTCGTTTTGGGTCCACAAGTAGCCGAAATCGTCGCGCTCGTACTGCTTGTACTTCACCACGCGGTAGGTCCACAGCGGCACCTGGGAGTTCATATGGCTCGCGTCGCCCGCAGAGGCGTTGGTGGGCTTGCGGCGGTACCCCTCAGCCAGAGGGCTCAAATAGTCGCCTTCCTTTACGGCGCGCTGCGTCGACTGCATGCTGTCGTTTTTGTAGTCGAAGCCGTCGTTGGCCATGCGATTGCCCGACCAGTCGAGCTGGCCGTCGGAGGCAGCCGTTGCGAACAGGTCGCTTGAGGGCACGTACTGGAACACACGGCTGTAAGGACGCTCTTTTTCGACACGCTTCTGCAGGGCGTTGCCCTGAGCAAAGACGTTCTTGCCTGCCACGCGGGCATCACTCGGCTCCACCGTGGAGATGTCATAGCCCTCCGGAGTCTCGGTGCCGTCCTCGTGCACCACCCGGGGATGATAGCCCAAAAGCACCTTCACCTGGGAGCGCAGAGAATTGATCGTCGTTTCCACGTCGGCCCTCGATGAGTCGGGTACGTCGTCCCCATGCAAAATGGAAGCGGCAATCTCAGGGTTTGTCTCGGTGAGGGCGCGCCCGCACAGACCCTCCAACTCGGCGGCGATGGAGCGCAGGCTCGCCTCGAACGTCGCGCGGTCGGTCTCGTCGGTGATCTCTTGAAGCTTTTTGCCGATAGCACGCACAGCATCGGCCTGCTGGAGGCGCTTCTTCTGGGCGCTTGTCAGGTCGGGCAGCGTGTTGAACATCGATTCGGGCGTGGGGCCGTAGTTCTGGATACGCGGCAGCAGGGTGGAAACCGACGGGTTGGTGCAGGTGTCCACGCTGTAGGGCGTCCCTTCTTCCTCAGGATCGAAGCCGAGCAGGCGCAGCTGGCCCTCGGACATATTGTAGAGGGTCACCTCGTAGCGCAGGAAAAGGGAGTCCTCAGGATCAAGCATGATGGACTCGCTATTCCAGCCGTAGCCGTTGTTGTTGGTGCCGGAGAAGTACCACTGTTTCGCATCAATTTTGATCGTGGGCTTCTCGTCGGAGCGGAAGAAGCCGGCGCGGTCGCGCTCGAACTGCGCGTACTTCGTATCATCGTAGCGTGGCACCACCGTGGCGAAGTGGTTTACGTGCACCGAGTCGGATTTCACGAGGTTCGGGTCTTCGTCCGGGTTCTGGGTCTCGTCGGCGGCCTGCACGGCAACGCCGGCGCTCGTCAGCGCGTCGGTCACGGCGGCCACGGCGGCCGACGCACTCTGGCCGTCGGAGACGACCCGCAGCTTCTGCCCCGCCTCAGGCTCGCCCAAGGTACGCACGCCGGCCAGGGGCAGGTTCGTTTGCAGCTTGGGCAGCTCGCTGATAAAGGCATGACCGAGCACTCCGGCCGCATTAGCGGTGACCGTGGAGGGCAACGAGGTGCCGACGACCCACTGGGACTCTAGGGCCTGCACGATGAGGTCGCCCTGCATGGTGCGATCCCAGCACTCCTCCCCCTCCACAGCAGGATTGGGAGCGGTGCCCTTCAGGGCGGCGTCCATCTCGGCGGCGCTTAAGGTGCGCCCGCCGCTGCCGCTCTTTGTCGTAATGACTTCGCCGAAATAGTACAACCTGTTCGGGCCGATCTTGTACACCTTGCTGAGCATGCCGTTCTCGTCGGCCAACTCGTTCACATTGCCCAGGTTGCGATCGACGTATTTGTAGACGATCTGGTCGTTGTAGTCCTTCTGCTTGCGCCAGGCGGTGTTGTTGCGCAAGGGATCGACGGCATCGGGCTCTTCTGCGGTCGCCGTGTCCGGGTCGGCATCAGTGGCCAGGCGGAAGCCCGAGGGAACCGGCACCTCATGGGAAAGCGTCTCGTCGTCGATAATGGGCTTGCCCGACGCATCGGTGTTGCAGGCGCGGACGACCCAGCGCACCTGGCGAATCTGAGTGCCGGCCTGGGCCACGCCCTGGGAGAAGGTCATATTCTGCTTGGCCGAGACCTTCGTCCAGCCGACGAGCTCCCATTTGTAGGTGTTGGCAGAACCGGCCGTGTTGCAGTCGGCCGCATCGTCCTCGCCGAAGAAATAGTCGCGGTCGGCATCGGTGCCGGGCATAGAGAAGTTCTCCCGCGTGTTGGGCACCGGATCGTTGCCGTTCTGCTCCACATAGCCGCTGTTGGCAAGCTTCACGTTGGTGTGGGCGCGACGCACGTAGACAAGCACCCACAGCTTGTCCTCGATGGCGCGGTTTGCTGCCGCCTCGGGAGTGTTCACGGGCACGCGCACCGTGCTCGCCTTGAACACGAAGTTGCACTGGTCTTTCTTCTGGTCGTACTCTTCGTTTTTAATAAGCTCGTCGCCCTCCCGGGGCACGTAGTCGTTGTCGTCGTTGCCGTAATAGGGCCAAACGGTTCTGGAGGAGGCAGTGCCGTTGATGGTGACCTCGCGGGAGTAGGCGCGCTGGAAGTCGATGCGCCAGGCACCGATCTCCGTGCCGTCGTCGGTGAAGTAGTGATCGCCCTCGGAGGTCTTGGTGACCTCGCCGGTCACCGGGTTCGTCAGCTCGAACTCGTAGGTGCCAGGGATCTCCCACACGCCGCTCTTCACGTACTCGATGTCCGGCGTCACCTTGCCCACCGGCACGGTCGGGTCGCCCCACGGGGCGTTCTCGTTGCTCTGGGAGCCCAAGGCCCACAGGGGCACCTGCCAGTCAACGATGAAACTGTTCACCGCCGCACCGGTGTTGACGGCCTGGGTCACCCACAGGTTGTTGTTGCCCGACTGGGTGGAGTCGGTGGAGCTGGTATCGTTGGTGGGGATGCGCACCATGCCGGTGTCCACGCGCACCGAGGCCGAGGGCTTGCGGATGGTGAACATGCCGGAAGTGGAGGACATGTGGCGCTCGGGCAGCGTCGCGCGGACGTCCTTCTTGCCCGTCTTCTTGTCGCCGCTGGTGTACACGCCGTCCTTGTCGTAGTCCACAGCAGGAATGATGTCCAGGGTGTCCGGATCCTCGCGCGTGTCCGAGTCATAGACCAGCGACGCCTCGTCGGCCCACTGGAAATACTCCGGGCACTGGTTATTGAAGCCACCCACGCCATAGACACCGGTGGAATCCTCCTCCACCGTGGGGCGCAGATACAGTGCGCCCTGCTCCAGGGTTACGGTCTGCTCGTCGGCATCCGCCGGATCGGTGAGGGCCGTGTATTGAGGGAAGCCGTCGGCACCGTAGAGCACGTTGCCCGCGCCGTCGGTGACCGCCTTGTACAGCTTCTCGTCTTTGGAGACGGTGACCGTAGCAGTCTCGCCCGTCCAGCGATGGCTCCAGCCCGTTTCCTTGGGCAGCCACGCCACGTCGCGATCCTCGGCAGTGAAATAGGCCTTCGTGGCCTCCGTGGACCACTTGCGCACAAGCTCCTTCTGCTGGTTGTAGGGCAGAAGCTCGCCGTTCTCGTCGGTGAGATCTGCCAGGGCGGATTCCTCATCGCCCACATTGTCGATGCGGGTACGCACCTTCAGCGTCACGGCATCGCCGGCGCCCAAATAGCCATCCGCGCGCACGTTGTCCCAGAAGGCGGACAGCAAACTCGCGTGCTTCAGGAACTCGGCATCGTTGGCATCATCGGGTGGAGTCAACTCGAAGACGATGGTCTCGCCGGAGCGGGCGCGACCCTTCACGTCGGCGGCATCCACGGTATCGTTCGGGTCGTCCCCATCGGGCTTGCCGTATTCGCTGTGCTTGTTGGCGGCGCCGGAGGCGAGAGCCCCGTAGGCGTCCTTGTCGTAGTCCGGCTGCACGCGCACGCGCACCGTCCAACCCTGCTCGATGAGCTGCTTGGGCGTGAGGCGCTCGTACTTCTTCTGCTGCTTCTCGCGCTTCGGGTACACCGCCGAACCAGTGACGGGGTCTTTCACAGCGCCGGTGTCGGAATGGCGATCACGATAGGTATGCTCCACATAGAAGGCGTAATCATCACCCTCGTAATCGCAGAACAGCTTCTCGAAGTCGGCCGGCGTGACCACCTCGCCCAAATTCATGAGCTTCTTCTGGTCGTAGAAGGTCACCTGCTCGGGCAAATACACCGAGAACACCAGCTTGGCGTGCTGCAGCGCGCCCTCCTTGCCCTGCTGCCCCGAAGCGTTCTTGTTGGCGATAACGGAGTTGCTGAACGTGGCCGAGAACCACATCTCGTCGTCGTACTCGAAAGTACCCTCCTTCGACTTCGCCTGGTTGCTCGCAAGCAGCGCGCCGTCAGCAGCGCCGGGCAGCGGCAGAGAGGCCGTGGCGGACAGGTCGCCCCCGGCGATGGCCTTCTCGGCATCGGTCAGCGTCGTCTTGTCCGTGGGACGGGTCGTCGGCGTGTTCTCGATTTTGTAGGTAGACCCTAGCGTCGGCGTCTTCAGGCGGATCTTGCTGGCAGCGAAGGCACCGCGGTCGATGTGCTCGGCCTGCTTGCCGTCCTTGCGGGTGGCGAAGGCTTCGGTGCGAGTGGCGCCGGAGTTCGTGCTGTCGCCTGTGAGCGAGCCGTCGCTGGCGAGGTAGTTGTTGTTCAGGTTGTTGGTCGTCGCCTTCGAGAGACCGTACTGGGTGCGGAAGTTGTATTCCGAGATATTCAGGCCCTCGTTACCGGCGTTACCCGTAAGCCCGACGCGCGGACCGCCGGGGCGCTGGGAGCCGTCCTTCTCGGTGTAAGTGCCGAAGTAGCCCGTCAAGTGGTTGTACTGCACCTGGTCGTTGGTCTGGGTGCCGGCGTTGTAGAAGTTGTAGGGCAGACGATAGACCATCTGCACGTTGTTCCACCAGTGCGAGCGGTGCACCCAGCTCCCACCGCTCATGTAGCAGTTGTGCTGGTAGGTGTAGGAGCCGTTGAAGACGTTGTCGTACTCCCACTGGTAACGATAGGCATCCCAGCCGTGGGCATCGGTGTAAAGCGCGGTGCCCAGGGCATTGGTGGTGTTGTAGCGACGGTTTCCGCTGTTGGTGTTGTAGTCGCCTACATCGCCCCAACGGGTGAAATAGGAGGCACTTAGGGCATCGAGGCGCGCGTCGCGGCCGATGGAATCGCCCGAGGCGCGGAACTGCGAGGGAGCACCCACGGTGTAGGGGTTGCCCGGAATGTCGTTGTCGACGAGGCCCTTGTAACCGGTCATGGCGCTCGTCACGTAGGTGCGGATCGATTCGGTAGTACGCGCGGCCTCCTTATGGGCGGGCAGCTCCTCCCACTCCGGCTCCTCGGTCATGGCGATGGAGAACTTGAACGTGTCCATCTGATGAGACAGAATACGCTGCTCGGTAGCGGGGTCGTGGTTCAAATCGTCGCCCTTCGGAATGAAGCGCACCACGAAGCGGTAGTTGTCGTCGTTGATGTCGTCGGCCGGGTACTGGGTGGCGTCGGCCTCCACCTTCTCGTAGGTGACCGTGGCGGCGAAGTTGTCCTTCAGCCACTCAAGCGGTTCGTTCTGGTTGACCTGCCCCTGGTTGTTCCAGTTGGCGTTGGTCGACTGGGCAATGTCCCAATCCTCGTAGAGGAACTCCTGGGTACGGCCGGGCCACTGGCCGTAGGGCTTGCGGGTCTCGCGGTGCAGCGGCGTGATGCCGAAGGGCAGCACCACGGTGACCACGGGCAGCACGAGAGCGCCCATCTGGCCGCCCTCCACCGAGTAGGTGTGGGTGCGGTTCTCGTTGATGGACCAGCCGGTATCGGAGCCGGAGACATAGCTGTAGTTGCGGCAGAGGGAATCCCACCAGAAACGGTTCTCCACATGCACGTTCACCTGGCGCGTGTCAGTCTCAGTCTCCATGTAATAGTTGGCCGAGGTAGAGCCCACGCCGTCGGTCACGGTGCCGGTTTCCTGATCGCCGGCGAGCACGTCGGGCAGGCTGATGGAGTTCCACACGCGCACCACGGGCTTGCGCATCACGGCCTGGGTGCCCGTCTGAGCGTAGAGCACCGGGCCCGTGCTGTCCTCGTCCTTATAGGCCTTCTTCCAGAAATCGAGGTTCGCCGCAGCGGTGCCCATGGGGTCGGCCACCGCGCTCGTGTCCTCGGGCGTCGTCGTGCGCACGGTGTTGTTCTGCACCGTCCAGCCGTTCACCGCCGGCATGTTGGGCGCGCCGGCAAGCTGCATCTCGCTGCCGTGGCGCCAGTAGCGCTGCATCGTGTACTTGTAGTCCATGCCGTAAGGCTGCAGGTTGTTGGTGCGGTCGCGCGAGAGGCCCTCGAAGTGGTCGTAGTCGTACACCTGGTAATAGGCGCTCGAGCGGCTCGGCTCCTCGCCGGCGGCCTTGTTCTGGCCCACCTTCTTCGTCGGGTCATCCCACGGACGCGTCAGCACGCGGTCGTACCACCGCTCGTTCTCATTGTTGCCGAACACGTGGGAGGGAATGTTCACCTTGATCTGGTAGCCGCCCAGATTGCCGTTGAGAATCGCCTTCAGGGTTTCGGCGTACTGGTTGTACTCGCTCCAAGTGCGGATGAAATCGGGGTCGGCGGCGTCGGTGGCCGACATATCGATGCTGCGACCAAACCACTTGGCCAGATCCTGCTTCACCTTGATCTTCAGCACCCATGGCTGGGAGCTGTCGCGGTAGCTGATCGATTGGTTCGTCGAGCCCTCGGCGCGCACCGCCGTATAGGTGCTCTTCGAAGCGTCGGCGGTCTGGGCGATGCCCGCAACCGGGCTGCCCGGGCTCGCCAGGTACGGATCCTGCACCGAACTGGGCGCGTAGTAGCCGGCAGGGGCGCTCGTCGGCGTCTGCACGACTTCCAGCTCCATAAGGTCGGTGATATCGACCCACTGGCTGCTCGCGAAAGGATCTTGGGAGTAGTTGCCGCCCACGCCCGTCGTGGTCTTCAGCAGGTACACCTGGGCCTGGATGCGCCGGGACAGACCGGCAAGATCGTTCGTGTTGATGCCGCCCTCGGAGGGGTCGGCCCCCTCCTCGCCGGCGGCGTAGAACGCCGTGGCCGACGGCACAGCGCCATCGGTCGTCGCTTCCAGCGAAAGGCTCGTCGGTGCGGCGTAGGTGCGCAGGCCGAAGGAGGTCGTGGCCGTCGTACCGGGGAATAGGTCGCTCGGCTGCACGGCATCGCTTGCGGCATTGGTGGCGCCTATGGCGCTTGCCAGGATATCGGCGGCGCCCGTCACCGAGGTAGGTGCCGCAGCCGCGGGGGCGACGGCCTCTTCCTCTTCTTCGGCAACGAGGTTCATGGCGACGCCCAGGCCCTCTTCCATAGTCTCTTCCACATCGCAGAACAGCGCAGTGGCAAAGGTCGAAAGGACGGAGGCCGCCGTGAGCTCCGCGACGGGCGCGGTGCTATTGGCGGTCACCATCAGCGTCGTCAGGCCGCCGGTGCCGTCCACGGTGAAGGCCGTGTCATGCAGGTAGGGGGCCGCGTCCCAGCTTTGAGATTCCACGATGAGCTTGTAGCCGCCCGCCGGCAGCGCGCCGATCACCGTCTCGTTCTCGGCCGAAGCCGTGCGGCGGTCGGCCGGCTGGCCGTCATCGCCGGTGATCTGCACCGCCTCGCCCAAGGCGTTCACAACGCGGAAGGTGAAGGTGCCTCCCGCGGGGAACTTCAAGCTGTCCGTCGGCGTCTTCACCGTCACCTGCCCGGCGTTGGTGCCGACCTCCACATCCACGGCCAGATCGACGCCGGCACCCCCGTCTTCCACGACGAAGTCGATGGGACGCTCCGGAAGCACGAACGTGGTGCCATCGGCAAGCTTCGGCGATTCCACGAGACGCAGGCGGTAGGTACCGGGGCTGAGGCTCTTCAGGAAGACCGGGCGGTTGGCGATGACGTCGGCACGCTGCTCGATCTCCACCTCGCTCTCAGTGGCTCCCTCGCCCTCGCCCGTGGCAACGACCTTCATGAGGCTGTACTTGAACGTGGTGCCCGCCGGCGCGCCAGGGGCCGCGATGTTGATACGCACCACCGACTCGCCGTCGGTGACCGCGGGGGCGTCGGCCAAGGTGCACTCCATGGCGATATCGAGCGCGGTCCCATGGCCGTCGGCCTCAACCTCGACGGCAGTGGCGGGACCGATGAAGGGCCAGGTGCCCTTCTTGGCCACCTCGATCTCGTCGCCCGTCGGCACGCCGTCGACGATCTCGGCTTCCATGACGGTGTAGTCGAAGTTCATCGTGGGCGCCTCCACCATGGAGACGTAGTAGGTGCCCCGGGGCAGCACGGCCAGATCGGTCTTGGCGTCTTTGGTCACGGCAACGCGATAGGGCGCATCGCTCACCGGCTCGCCGTCCTCGCCGGGCAGCACGGCGCGGCCGGTGCTCGGATCGACGATGTCGCCGTTCTCGTTGCGGATAACTACCTGGGCCGGCGTGTCGGCGCCGTAGGCCGACACCGTGAGCGACAGCGTGCTGTCATCCCACTTGTGCTCGAGATTCCAGGCCGGCACCTCGATGGCATCCCCCAGGCCCACCACATAGAAGTGCACGGCCTCGGTGGGATAGAAGTAGCTCAGGCCCCCGCCCAGCTCGCTGGGCATCTGCGGGAGGCCGTGATCTTCACGCCGTAGTGGCCGCGCGGCAGCGTGGCGATCTCCACCGGCTCGTTGGCCGCAACAGCGATGCTCTCGAAGCCCTCGACGGGCGCGCCCTCGTCGTAGACGGTCTCGGTGACCGTCACCGTTTCCATGACCGGCTGGCCGTCCTCGCCGACCACCGGATTGCCCTCATCGTCGGTCTTCGGAACTGTCTCCTCGTGCTGCACCTCGCGCGGTGTCATAGCGACGATCTGTACCGTAGCCGGCGCATCAGCGCTCGCGCCCTCGGCGTTCACCTGCACGGTAACGGTACTGTCGTGCTCGATGCGATCGAGCGTCAGCTCGGCGTTCACCTGCGAGGGTACCGACGGATCGTACACGTCGATCTCGACGAAGCGATTCGTCTCGGAGCAGGCCACGTACTTGCCGTTTTCGTCACGCACGTAGTTTTTCTTGTTGATGGTGATCACTTCCACGCCACCAGTGGTCTGACCGTTGATCACTTCTCCGGTGTAGCGCGTCAGTTTGACAGGGACCATTGTGCCGGTATTGGTGCCATCGTCCTCGGCGTAGACCTTCTTCTTTTCGGGCTTGAGCGCATCGCTCACCGAAGCGGAGACACCGGTGGAAGTGGTTGTGCCGTCGGCGTCCGTCGTCTCGGAGGGATTGGCCGCCACCATGCCCTCATGGGCGGTCACGTGGAAGGCGAGCGGCTTGTAGGGCGTCGTGCGGCGCTCGACGGTCTGCTTGCCGTCCTCGCCGGTCACCAGCACATTATAGGTATACTCGCCCGTGGCGAAGGGGAGCCCTTCCCCGGTCGTACCCACTTCCTTGATGACGATCCAGTAATCGCCCTCGGGGAAGGTGTAGGGCACATCGTCGCCGCCCTCTTCGGTGGCCGGGGTCACGCCGCCCAGTACCACCGGCTCGTTGGGCGTCAGGGCGAAGTCCTGCAGCACCACGTTGCCCGTCACGCCGACCACATCGACGATGATAGGATCGCTGAGGCCGTCGGCGTTCACCTGCATGACCACTTTGCCGTAATAGTCGACCGCGTCGGCGTCCAGATCGTCGTCATCGTCGGGAGCTTCGATGGTACCACCGACCTTCGGCTCCACGCCGCGGGGCATCACGTAGGTGAACTCCACGCCGTCGAGGTTGCGGTCGCCGTAGTTGTAGGCGATAAGCTCGCTGATGAAGTCCTGGTTGTACTCGAGGGCCGTGGCATACTGGCCGCGGATAACGCCGCGATGGTCGCGATAATGCTGGCCGGAGTAGTCGTAGCCGCCCACCGTCCAGCCGGCATGGGTGTCCTCGGCGCCGTTTTGGCCATTGTAGAAGCGCTGGGCCTCGTAGTTCGAAACGCCGGAGCCCTCCGTGGCCGTGGCCGCGGAGATGAAGCGGCTCGAGGTGGCCAGCCACGCCTTCCGCAGGTGCAGGCGCGTCTCGGACCACACGAGCGGTGTGGCCGACTGCCAGCGGCTGTTGTCGGGGGTGGCGTTCACGCGGGGCTTCACCACATAGGCGTACCAGTCGCGCACGTAGCGATGACGGTTGGTGAGCGACGGCGCACCGTTGGCGTAGTTGTTCTCCGCCGCCCGATTGCCGCCGCCGGTGTTGGCGGAATCGTCGCCGTCGTACCACCAGACGTAATGGGTGTCATCGGGCAGCTGCGTTTCCGCCGAGCTTTTGGTGCCGGCCTTCGGGCGCGGCGTGTAGCGGATCGGCTGCTTGTAGTTGGAGGTCTTCATGTCGGTATCGAGGAAGTAGCCGATGGAAGTGGCGTCGCTTCCCGCCGAGCTGTTGATGTTGGAATGGTAGTTGATGCTGTTGCCGTCGGTGCTGTAGGGATAGGCATAGCAGCCCATGCCGTTGACGCCCCAGTTGTTCACGTCCCAGCCCGACCCGTAATGACCGTAGGAGGTGGCCTCGCCGGGAATGTAAGAATAGGAGCCGTCGAACATCTCCCAGGTGTCGGTCTGCTCGGGCTTGTCGCCGGAGAAGGCCGAATCCAGCATCAGGTAGTCCATATCCATGAGGATGTTGTCGGTGCGCACGGCGAATCCGCCCCAGGTGTCGTGCAGTCCCTGGGCGCCGTTGAGCGGGTTGATGCGGCCCGTCCAGTTATCGGAATAGGTCGTGTAGTCGGCGTAGTAGTACTCGCCCACCCGCGGGAAGTACGCAGGCTCCAGCCCCGTCGTGCCGCTCCCGGCCTGCAGGCGGTCGCCGGTGATGCCGTGGCGCTGGTACACCTGGGGCAGGTTGTCCACCGAGGCGTACACGTCGAAGTACAGCTCGATGCGGTCGCTCACTTCCATGCGCGTCGAATCGGGCATGACCGTATCCACGGGGCGATCGTACTGGAGGCTCTCATCCACAATGGAGCCGCCGCGCGTGCCGTCGGCCCGCTGGGTGCGGTAACGGCCGTCGGACGGCTCGGCCGCCCCTTCGGGCAGCGCTGCGTCAATGGGAATCCAAGAGATCTTGAACAGGGTGAACGTCGTGTTCTGGCTCGTGCCCACCGAGCGCGGATCAAGCGGCGAGAAGTAGTTGCCGTGGCCGCCCATCACCGTCACGTTGGAGGTGCTCTGGCCATTGCCTCGCGTGGCGTTGTAGTTGTTGTAGATCATGGCACCGCCGTAGTCGGGCAGCGTGTAGTCGGCCACGGGCTCGACGATGAGCTTCATGCCGTTGGTGCGCTGAGCGTAGACGTCCTTATCGGGGTGCTCCACCGTGCCGGTCTTCACGTTGTAGAAGTTCTCGTACCAGCTCACGTTCACATGATCGGCCAGCCACTGGGCCGTGATGACGCCGTCCTTCTCGTCCTTCAAGTACTGGGTGGGGATCATCTCGTAGAACACCGGATTGTACAACTCACCCTCAAGGGTGGTCATACCGGCGTTCGTGTTCTTGGGAACGTTCTTCAGAGTGTTCTTGTACCACAGCTGCTCGCCGGCCACGTAACTCGCCTTCTGTGCGGCATCGGCATTATAGGGCGCCTTCGCCTGATCGGCCGTCTGGAATACCTGGTTTTGGAACTGCATGACGGGGGTGCGGCGCCACACCGTGGTGCCCTGGCGCTTGCCCTCATCCTGCTTGGTCAGATCGAGCCGATGCGCCACCGGCGCGTTGCCCTTGAGCACCGGTACCGCCGTCGTCGACTTCGTCATATCCACGAAATCGAGGGTGGTGTTCTGCTGATCGGTGTGGGTAAAGGCCACGTCCACCTGGCTGTAGGGCGACCACAGGTTCTGCTGCTCGCCGGTGGTGTGGTTGACCGCCGTCGTGCTGAGACGAGTGTCCTCGTAGCGAGCCACGCCAAGCAGCGCCACGTCATCGAGAGGGAAAGCCACGTCGCCCTGAGCCACAGCTGGGATATCGTAGTAGGTCCAACGCACGCCGGTCACGTCGCGGAACACATTGCCGTCGGCCGTATGGCCCTCAGGCGTGAGCGCGGCCCCGTTGCTGGCCACCGCAGGGTCGCTTACCGCATAGCGCGTCTCCAAATCCTCGTAGCTCACCCACGCGCCCATGGACGTTGTAGCCGCCATCATGCCGACAGCCGGCACGACGGTCTCGCGCTCCTCGAGGGTAGTGGTGGCCGGCGTCGCGGCCTTGTTCCAATCGGGCACGTAGTACTCGATCTTCACGGCGGGACGACGGTCGGCCGCCCCCGTGCTGACGCCCTCGCCCGTCAGGTTTTTCGATGCAGGCAAAAGCGCGTGGCTGCGAGCCACAGCCGTCGACCCGTTGTTCAAGCCCAAACGCTGGGCCGGTGTCGTGCTGTTCCAAGCAACCTTGCTCGTCACGGCCTCGGTGGGATAGCCCAGTTGGGCGATGGTCTCATCAGCGACATAGGTGGGCTTGCGCGTCAACTCGAAGTAGCGCTCGCCGGCCGGGTTACCGTTGGCGTCGAAGCCTACGGTGCCGTCGCCGTAGGCACCCTGGGTGATGCCAAGGCCGCGCACCGAGCGCATAAAGGACACCGTCACTGTCATGGTGGACTCGTGCCAGGTGGTGTTGCGAATGTTCGTCACACGCAGGCGCATGCGGTTGCCATCGGCATTGGCCCTCTGGCCCGAGGAGGACAGCGGATTCAGCTTGCCCGTCTCCCAATCGTAATACTCGGGCGTGACAGCGATACGATTCACGTCGGCGTTGGTGTTCTCGACCTCTTTCTTATGGTTGTGGAAGACCACGTCCGAGTGATCGTGAGCCGCCAGCTGGTTGAATCCGTCGAAGCGCACGGTGCGGCCGTCGGCCTTGGTGATGAAGCTGTACCACAGCTGGGTCGCGGGATTGGCAACACAGTTGTCCGCCGTGCCCGAGCCGGTGCTGTGGGCGCCCCCGATATAGCCGATCTCACCGCTATCGCTGGCGAAGTCAGCAGACGCCTTGTTGTTACCGCCCTCGGCCCCGGCCGTGTTGTTGTAGACGCGATACTGGCTGTAGCCGTGCAGCGGTGCGGCCACAGCATAGAAATTGGCCCTAAGCGCCCGGCCCTGGTAGCTCGGATTGTCGGAGCGGTTGGTCTGGTTCTCCTTGTCGTCGTAGGCCCCGTCGGTCTCCAGCTCGTCGGTCATCTGGGTGATGACGCGAATCCACACGCCGCGACCGGGATCGATCTGGCTTGTGGCATTGCCGTTGTTCTTCGAGGCAGTGTAAGCTTCTCCGATGGAGAACACGAGGTTGCGGTTGTCGTCATACTGTTCCGCGCCGTCGACCTGGGAGAGGTCGACCTGCGGTTCCACCGGATTGGTCACGGTGCCGTCGGCGTTGGTGAGCCGCGCCGTCACGGGCAGGGCCGCGCCACTGCCGCGGGAGGCGGTGTTGTTCTCGACCCACTTGCCCTGGGCGGTGTCGTAGTACTTCTCTACTTCCCAGCCGACGATGCGCTGGCCCACGCCCACCTCGAAGCGAGCATCCACATGTTCCAAGGGCAGCGCGTCCAAGGAGAAACCGCTGCCGGAATCGTAGGTGAGATCGGTGCGCACCTTGCCGTTGGTGCCTTGACCGGCCGGCACACCGGAACCCACGTACAGGCGGTACTCCACGTAATCGCCGGCGTACAAGTCACCATTGGGGATGTTGCTGCCATTGGTGCCCGTGGTGGCGTCGGGGGCATAGGACCAGGGAGACGTCACCGAGGTGCTGTCGGCATCATAGGCGAAGATAGTCTTCTCGGTGCCGTTCAGCACCACCTTCTTGCCGCGCTGCATATCGGTGGTAAGCGCGCCCAAACGATGCGACAGATCGTAACCGCGCTCGTTGTCCTCGTGACGCACGAGGGTATTCTTGTTCGGGTCGCGCGTGAGCACGTCGGACACCGTCAGGTTGTCGTACATGGCCATGCCGCCGAAGCCATTGCCCTGCTTGTCGAAGGTGGGCGTCGACCAGTAATTCCAGTTGCCCCGCGCGGGGTCGTTGCCCGTCTCGGTGGCCGTGCGGAAGTCGGTCACCTCGCGGTCGGCGTAGACGCCATCGTAGGCGAAGGCGAAGTTGTGCTGCCAGTCGGTGTTGTTGCGCGTCTGCCAGGTGGCGCCGAGCCATTGGCCGGAGTCGAGCATAGTCTCGGGCTTCTCGCGATTGGCCTGGGGAGACACAAACAGGAACTGCGCGCTCGTCACATAGGGCGCGGCGTAGGTGAGATTTACCGTGGCGTCGTCAGCGAAGGCGCCGCCCAAGGTGTTGGTGCGGTCCACAGCGCGATAGTGGCCCACGATGCCGGCCTGGATCTTGTCGAGGACGGCCTTTTTGGCATCGGCCTCGGTTTGGCCGTCGGCCAGTTTATAGCCGGCCAGATTCAAGCCCAGGAGACTGAACAGCTCGTCATCGCTCTTGCCGGCGTTGGCCTGCTTGATTTCGGTCATCCGCAGGTACTTCTCCACGTCGATGACGTAGCAGTCCGGATACACCGTGCTCCGACTCCAATCGCCGGAGAAGGCGGCGGAGACGCCCGTGCCGGATACCGTGCCAGACAAGATGCCCAGATGAATCATGTCCTCCCAGGACAGCTTCACCGTGGCGGTCGTGTCGTTCACGCCGTCGCGCACCGTGCGCACGGTGAACTGGAAGTCCTGGGCGCGGAACCAGGTGTCCACGCGGTCATGGCCGCCCACGGGCACGAACTGCTTGGGCACGTAGATCTTCTGCACGCGAATGGCATCGGCGTCGCCCGCCGAGGTAAACGACGGGTTCCAGCTCGTGCGCAAGCGCACCTGGCTGATATGGGCCGCGCGGTTCTCGTCGTCGACGCCCTCGTTCTTGTCGTTGTTGTTGCGGAAGCGCGCCTCGTAGCGCACGATGTTGGGCGTGAGGTTATCGGCCTGGTAATCGGCAATGTTGGGATGCCCCGTGTCGTGATAGGCAGAGCCCGTCGGGTTCACGCTCAGGTACGAGTAGTACTCGAAGGGAATGAGATAGCCCAAGAACCAGGCGGTATCGCGGTTGCGATGGGTGACGCTGGCGTTGGACGAGCCGCGCCAGTCGTTGACGCCCTGGTGCACGCCGGAGGAATCGGAGGCCGTGTAATTGTTGATGCTCTTGGAGAAGGCGCCCGTCGTCGGATTGTAGTCCTTGAAGTGGTAGGCCCAGGCGCTCACGTGGTTACGGGCATCGGCCACATCGCCGCAGCCCTCATGCTTCGTCGTGCTCTTGAAGGCCGGGTGCTTCTGCCCCTTGTAAATGTAGGGACGGCCGAACAGCTGGATGTCGATATCCTTATCGCCGCCGTCGCGATCGACCACGAGATCCTTGGCCTCGGCGGTGATGTCGCCGTTGCCGTTGTAGGGACCGAGATCCATCGTATAGGAGGCGATGAACTCGTTGGCGTTCAGCGGGACGACGATCATGTTGCCGCCGTTGGCCAACTTGTAGTCCTCGATGACCTTGTGAGATTCCTCGTCCGGACGCTGGAACTGGATATAGCCGCCGGAGCCCGTGGTGCCGGAAGCGGTCAAGAACGCGAGGCCGTTGTCGGACACCTTGTCCCAAGACGAGCCGTTCTTCAGATACAGGCCGTCGCGGGTGAGGCGGAACGTGCGACTTGCGTCTGCCTGCTCCTCGAAGATGGCGAAGCCGTCGGCGTTCTTATCCTCGGTGGCAGCCCACTGGCGGGTCACAAAGGTGATGGAGGCCCGGTCGTAGGAGCGCAGGTGATTGAGCACGCCCCTTTGCACGCGAAGGCCGGTGGTGAGGAAGCCGTAGTAGCCCAAATCCTCATCGGGCTGGCACCAGGGCATGGTGTCGCCCAGAGTTACCTTGTCGTTGAAGGCCGTGTAATTCCAGCCCCAATCGTTGGGCCAGTAGGTGTCGTAACCCCACGTGCCCGTGTAGGACTGATCGCCGGTGTAGAAGCCCCGGTACACCGTATGGCGATAGAAGGACGTCGCGAAGTTCACATCGCCGCCGAAAAGCGCGTGGCTCGTGCCGCTGACGTAGTTGTCGTAGTCGTTCAACTGGGTCTGATCGGTGCCTCCCCAGTTGATGCCCTCCATGGTGTAGTTGCCATCGACGCGGGCCACCACGTTGGTGCGGCTGCGCAGGTGGCGCATATAGGCCACGCCGTCGTAGTGGTGCCAGTAGTCGCCGGTGCGGTGGTAGTCCTGGAACGACCAACCGGAGGCGAAGCGTCCCTTGTCGTTATCGAGGGCCGTGTTGGAGGCGTTGTTGTTGGCGCGCTTGTCCTTGGTATCCGAGCGCACCAGAGCCACGTGCCCCGGACGATTGTTGCCGGAGTTGGTGCCGCCCACCTCCAGGGCCGTGTCCACGTACATGTTCATGCCCGCCGTGGGGGTCTCGGTGTACATGCGGCCGTTCACCTCGATGGCCATGCGGTCGATGATGGCCTCGCGGGTTTCCTGGACATTGGGATGCCAGGCACCGAAATCGGGCACATTCAGCGCCGCGCCGGCCGTGCTGGAATCAGTCCAGTCGCCCTCGCCGGAGATGTAGCGGTTCTCGCCCGTCTTGAACTGGTGCTGGTTGATGCGGATGACGTAGTCGATCTTCGTCACCGTGAAACGGGGCGAGCCCGGTGTCAGGGAGACGTTCTCGTAGTCGTCGAAGGGATGGCGATAGGAGTCGGACTTGTTCTCACCGGTGCCGAAGCTGGCCTTGGGATTGCCATCGCCGTCGCGGGCCAACAGGTTCAGACGGAAGTAGGCTTTGCCGTCATAGCCTTTCTGCACGGAATCGGCCGCCGCCCCTTGCAGCAGCGCCTTGATCTCGTCTCCCATCACTTCCAGGGTCTTGCCGTCGGAGTAGGTGACCGTGATCTTGTCAAAATACGGTGCCGCCGTGCGATGGATCTTCAGATAATAGGAGTCGAAGTACCCGTTGGGCATGGTCTGGGTCATGTGCAGCACCATACCGGTATTGAAGGTCTGCGGGCCGGTGTAGGACATGCCGCGGTTGTTGCGCTCCCAGTGGCAGGTGCGCTCCGGCGCGCCGTTGGCATAATAGTTGTTCACCTGACGGAAGTCGGCTAGAAGCGATACCTGGGATTTGTAACCCACATCCAGCGCGTAGTTGTACTCCGCATCCGAGGCGTAGCTGGAGTTATGGCGGCTGTGGCAGTTGTCCCAGGAACCCAACGTGTTCAGCTGAAAGCGATGACCGTTGTTGGCCGGATTGGTGGTGCCGCTGGCGTTGGAGTCGTAGAGGCCCGCACGGTTAATGGTGTCGAAGTACATCTTCGACATATAGATCTGGGAGATGTCGTTGCGCGTGACGGGCGTCCCCACCATGCCGGGAATTGTATTGGCCCCGCGCAGCTTCAGCAGGTAGTTCTCGGTCTTCGCCGTCAAGTTCTTGAACGTGTCGAAGTTCTGGTCGCAGAAACCCTCGAACACGATGTTCTGCTCATTTTTGTTCGAGGAGTGGTCAACGTCCATGTCCTGCCAGCTCCCCAGCATCACCTGGCGCAAGTTCATGATGCCGTGCTCGCGCAGCGTCTTCTCGTCAATGATCAGGTCGCCGTCAGCGGTAAACTCGTAGCGGCCGCCATCCTTGTCGGTGAAGTAGCTCGGCCGTGCCGCGGCGGCAGGGATGGGCGAGCGTGCCGAGCTGCGGTAGTCCTCGTCGGGGTAAATCTCCCACACTACGTTGGCGGCGTCCTTCGCGCCGGCGCCCTCGGGCTTGCCCGTGAACTTGATGGAACCCACCGTGCCGTGCTCGAACACCTGGAAGAGCTCGTCGTTCACCGTCACCTTGGTGGTATGGAAGCCGACCCAGTCGGCCGTGGTGTTCCCGGCCAGATCGAGCGAACTGTCGTATTCCATTGGCGCGTTGATGGTGATGTCCAAATCATCCAACGTGGACACCGAGCGCTCGTTGTACAGGTTCACCCACATCTTGAAGTCGCGGTCGTAGGGCACCGACGTCAAGGTGTAGGAGCCGTCGGAGCAGCTCGCGTGGCCGTAGGTGTGGTTGTTCTGATACTCGTTGAAGATGGGGCCGTACTGGCCATAACTGTGCAGGGCCAAAGCCGGGAAATACACCTTAAAGAAGGCTGTGACGCTGTTTTTGTTGTTCGGGTGGTCCAGCGGTGCCGTCTGGGTCACAGCCGCCGTGGCCCGCACCTTGGAGTACTCCAGGGGGCTGTTGCCGGTGAGCGTTCCCTCGGAGACCTTGTTGTTGTACCAGTGGTTCACCTTACCCGTGAGCTTGATGGTCACGTCGCGGTTCTTATCAGCATTCACGTGCTTGTTGCCCGCGGCGAAATGAGGGTCGATCTCGCTATAGGCAAGGTCGATGGACTCCAAGTACAAATCGGCTACGGAGGCAAATTTGTCCGTCGTCATGTCGATGGCGAAGTTGCCGGCAGCGTCCTTACCCGAGGTATAGAGCGCCTGCAGCTCGGCCAATGACAGTTCGATGATCTGTCCCTTCGACACTGCGCTCTTGTTCCCCGAGCCGTCGTCGACCACGTCACGGAAGAAGAACGTGGCCTTCTTAAGGGCGCTGTCCAGCTTGGCCGGGGTGTTGTCGATACGCACCGTGGAGCCAAAGTTGAACAAGGCCTCGTTGAAGGTGACGGCACGGGTCTTGAAGCCCTGAACGTCGTTGACCGGATCCTTCAAGTACGGGCTCAGATCATCGATGTTCACCGAGACCGTCGTATCGTCGGCGCGGTTCAGACCGGCGTTCTTGATGGTGAAGTTGTAGGAGTTGCCGTCGGAGTAGTTGGCCACCTCCACGTTCTGGCCCGTGCTCTCGGTGCCCACATTCGGCCGCACGTTCTTGTTCTTGGTCACCGTCCAGCTCACGTTGGAGGCGAAGGCGCCGAAGGTCATGGTGGCGTTGTGCTCCAGGTAGTTGCGGCTGTTGCCCTCCTTGCGCGTGCCACGGGGCAGCTGCATGTCGGGGCCGTAAACCGCGGTGGTGGCGAAGGCGTGCACGTCGGTGCGCACGTTGCTGTGGGTGTCGGCGCGACCGTAGAGGTACACCACTGGGCAATTGCCGGCGGCGAGCTTTTTATCCACGCGGCCGAAGCGGACGCGCACCATCTTCACCGGGGCCTTCTCGGCAGCGCCATCGGAGAGTGCACCGTTCACAACACCGTCGGTAGCGACCTTCAGCGTCACGGTGCCGTTCGCGGCCAGGGTGAGCACGGTGCCGTCGGCGAAGGTATGGGTGCCTCCGGCAGCGGGCATCGTCTTGATGACGCTCTCGATGTCGTAGGAGCCGTTCGGGCGGATGTCGCTTTCCGCTTTCATGATGGAGGCGGTGGCGTTGTAGGTGTCGAAGACGTCCACCGAGGTCACAGAGCCGTAATTGTAGTGCCAGCGGGTCTCCTCGCCAGTCACGTTGTCGTTGACGTCGTAGACGGGCGCACTTCCATGGGAGAAGCCGGGGATGACCACCGAGCGGGCAATGAAACCGCGCCACGCGTCACGAGTGCCATCGTTTTGCTTGGACGCACCATTCACGACGACGTCCATGCCGAAGCCCTTCATCTCGTACTCTGAGTTGTTGGACAAGTCGTAGCGGAAATAGGCCGTCTCGTCCTCCATATCGCCCCAGCGGTAGGGCACCGCACTGTTGGCCCGGCTGGCGCCGGCGTTGTCGACCCAGCCGTAAGAGGCCGTGACTTCCGGCTTGATGGGTACGTACATGGAGTGCAGCATCGCGCTGTCGGAAACCTGGAGGTTCGAGGCGGGGTTGATGTAGTCGGTGCGGAACGAGGAGCCCACCGTGATGTTGCCCACATCCACCGGCGTGCCCTTCAGTTCTACGAGCGCTTGGGCATCGGCCACGGTCATGTTGGCCTTGAAGGACTTCAAGTTCATGGTGACGTTGGTCAGATACCCGACATCCGTTGGAAGGTTGTAGTAATAGTAGCCCGTAGGCACCCCGTCCTTCAGCTCCGCCGTGAAGTCAGCGAGACGAATGGCCTTCGTGAGCTTGGTCACGTCGGCTGGGGCGGTGGTGCCGTAATAGGTTAGCGTGATGCTGTCGACCACGGCCGCCGGATCGGCGCCAAAGAAGCCCGAGCCCAGGCGAATCTGGCTCGTCACGAATTTGGGCGCCTTCACCGAGGGAATCGTGGGAGCGCCCCCGCCCGGACTTGTGATGGGGTCGCGCCCGTCAGGCACGGGGCCGATTTCGATGACCGCCGGAGCCATGCGGGAGGTGGAGGTGTTGGCGAAACGGAAACGATAACCGGCATTGGCCGTATCCACCAAAGCGTTGCGCGAATCGGCCTCGGTGGTCATGTTCACATCGGCCCGACCGGAGCCGTCGTACATGGAGAACACCTTAGCCTGATCGATGGGCGCCGGATCCACGGGGATGAACGTTGCCTTCACCGCTTTAGTGGTTTCCTTCGGCTGGTTGTAGCCGTCTGGATTCACCGACCACAGACGCTTGCCGTAGGTGATGTCGGCTTTGTTGTCGTAGCGACCGTAATCGCCATTGGAAGTGCGCTCCATCATGAGACCGGTCACGTCAACGGAGCTCGCAATAGCCGTGTCGGCGGGCAGGGAGTGCTTGAATAGCAGACGGAACGTGCCCGTGAACTCATGGGTGAAGGTGCTATCACCCGCCTTCACATGGTGGCCCGGCACGGCGGCGACCTTCATCGCCTCCAGCTTCTCGGCAATACCGTTCTCCACATCGTCTACTTCGCCCAAACGGTAAACGGCGTAGCTGTCGTCGGCCGCTCGCTCGATCTCCGTAAAACCCACGGGCAGGTTTTTCCAGCTGACGTTGTTCGAGGCGTCCTTCACTTGGAACTGCAGCACGGCGTTGCCCGAAGCGGTGTCGTACCAGTCGGACAGGTCGGCCACGCGGTGAGCGTCGTCGCCCGTACCCGACAGCCTCGACTCGCCGCTGGCGTTGACGCGCACGGTGAGGCCAGACAGCTGGAAGCCCGAGGGCAACTGATCGGAGAGCTCCGCGCCATAGGTGGTCTTATCATCCAGGCCGAACAACGGCGTGTTGCCCTTGTTGGCCATGGAGTCGATGGTGTAGGTGACCATCTCGCCAAGGGGTGCGCGTTCGCTGGCACTCTTGGTCGCGGGGTTGGCCACATTGCGGGACCACTTCGCCAGGGCCACCTCATGTTTAGGTGCCGTGAAGGACGAGGTTATCGTCTTCTCTTTCATCCACTGGTAGTCGTTGGAATTGCCCGCAGAGTCGTAGCCGCGGTTGCCGAAGTTCACGGTAGCCAAAGCACGCAAGCGGGCCTTGGAATAACCACCCGCGCCGTTCCCGTAATTGGTGGTGTAAGGCATGGCAACAAGGAGCGTATGACGATTCGACTCGTCCTCCTCGGGCTCAAAGTCGGGGCTAACCGACTGGTTTGCCTTATCGGTATGGGAGAATAGATGCTTGCCGTAGGGCATCTTCGTCTCGTGGATGTCAACGGTGATCTGTCCTGGCTTGCCACCGGTGGCATAGGGCATCTCGGTCAGATTGAAGTCGGCCACATTCGAGAAATCGACCATATCAATCTGACGGATCTCCTCATCAGTCAGCTTCGAGACATCGTAGATGAGGGCACCGCCCTGTTTGGGCTTGCCAATGTAGGTGGCACCGGTGTCATCGTACTTCATGCTGGTATTCTTGCTGAACGAGACGCTGCCATCAGTGCTCTTCCACGTGAGCAGATCCTCGGCACGAATGCCGGAGGTAGAGCCGGTAGCCGCATCGAACATGAGCACGTAGTTGATGAAGTCGATTTCGGAATCGCGCGTGTCGGAGACGTTTTCCACGCTCACCTTGTACACGGCGTAGTTGTAGCGATCCCAAAGCACCGGCGTGTTCAGGGAGGAATTGACGAGTTCCCACTTCAGGTTCGTCTGGATGAAGGTGGCGCGCAGCACGTTCTGGGCACCGTCGGCGCGCTTACGGCCCGGTTCCACCTCAGTCGGCTGATAACCCACTTTCTCGGTGCCGTCGGCATTGGTAAGCGTCTGGTACTTGTAGCCGAGCAGAATAGTAGCACCAGTGTTGTCGGGCACCGTGCCCACGAAACGTACCTGGCCCGTCAGGGTGAGAGCGCCCGGATGCAGCTGGTACAGTTTGTCGCCTGTGCCCTTGTAGCGCACGTACCACGTGCCGGAAAGGCCCTTGGGAATGAATCCGTTCTCGTCGTCGGTCATTTCCTCCACGGTATACCAGTTCTTGCCGTCCTGGGAGAAGTCGTAGCGATTGATGGCATCGGTATCGGGGAAGTAGGCTAGACGCTGATGATCGTTGCGGAACTTGAGGTTTGGCGATTGGGCCTCAGTGTTCTTCTTCTCCCATTCGGCGGCGTCCAAGGTTTCCACGGAGCCTTTGTCGTTGAAGTAGAGATAAGGGATATCCAGCCGGAAGACAACGGCGGCCTCGCGGCGATCTTCCATCTCGTAGATATCGGACTTGCCCAAGAATCCGCTCTTATAGGTGGGATTCGGCTGCAGGGACATGTATACTTGCTCGCTCGTTTTGATCATCACCGTGTTGGTGGCGCCGTCCACGGGCGTGCCGTTGCCGATATGCAGATTCGGATCGAGATAGGTGTCGGCGAGCTTCTCCACCTTCTCGTTGGCGAAAGGCTTGATGGACGGCGACGCGGCGGCGCGGGCGGTCAGGAAAGAGGCGCCCGTCGCCGCCGTCAACAGCTGGACGGGGGCGGATTCCGGGTGCAGGGCGTAATTCTCGCCGGGGGCGGCGGCTTCGGGCTCGGTCGCGGCGGGGTCGTCGGCGGCTGGCTCGTCGCTTTCGGGCTCGTTGCCTTCCACGCCTTCCACCCCTTCCGTGCCCTCGGGGTCGTCATTGGGCTCGGTGGCGGGCAAGCCGGGCAGGCCGGGCAGAGTCGGTCGAGCGGCTGCGGCTGCTTCGGACTCCTCGTCGGTGAGATAGGCGTCACCGGGCTCGACAGCGGTGAAGACGGGACGGTCGGTCATGCACTGGGCCACCACCATGTTGTCGCCGGAGGCCACCGTAGAAATCTGAGCATCGAAAGCAGCGGTCACAGGCGCAGACTCAGCGGCGCCCTCCTCGAAGGCAACGGAGGCCTCGTCATAGGGAGCGGCCACATACAACGTGCGGCTCTCGCCGGGCTCGATGGCGCCCTCGCTGCCGCTGCGGGCCAGCTGGATACGGCCGTCAGCGGCGACGGAGTACGGCAGCGGTTCAAGGCCAAGCGCTTCGATGGTGGAAGCTTTCATCGGATTGATGGAGGAGATCTGCTCGTCGGAAAGACCGGTTACGTCCAACACGATGATGCCGCCTTCACCGGGCACGCCAACGAAGGTGTTGCCCTCGCGCGCCTCCTTGCTCGTATCGACAACGCCTTCTGCTCGGTTACCCTCGGGCTCATCGCCCTCGCCCACCTTGAAGGCCATGACCGTTTCCATCGGCACCGATCCGCGTCCTTCGGCGTCGGAGGGGTACAGCGCGCCCAAGGCGATAGCCGTCACGGCTGGAGCCTTCTCGGGCACCTCGTAGCGGATAAGATGGGCCAGGTAGCTCTTTCCTGTGCCGTCAGCCGTGCGCGGCATGGAAGCGGAGACCAGCGTGGCCGTCATCGCCGCCGCAGAGTCATTCGCCTCATCCGTGAGGACAATCGAGCCGGCAGCTCCACGCTTCACGTCGCCATACTGTGGCTCCGGCGCCGGCTCGCCCTCGACCGTTTTAGCAGTGAAGGAGTGATACTCGTATCCGTAGTATACGGATACGAGAGTACCTGAAGGTACTCTGCCGACCAGGCCGAGCTGCAGCTGGGGCAAGCTCGCGGAGGCGTCAAGCTTGCCATCGTTACCGTCGTAGCGCAGCACCAGGCGACCGGAAACGCCCGCCGCCAGCGCCTCATCGGTCACAGGCAGATAGGCCCCGTCGTGCTCTTGGAACAACGACCAGCCCTCGGGCGCCGTCTCTGCCTGTACGACGGCGCGCGGGGCGGTAGGCGAAACGCCTTCAGCCGCTTTCGCGCGGGCCGTTTCCGCGGCGGCCTCGGCATCAACGGGGGCGTCCTCCTCGCCGGCGGTCACAGATGCGGCCACTTCGTTGACCGCCGTATGATAACGCCACTCCTCCTCGGAATAGGTAGTCGCTGTTTCACCCTGCGCATCAAGGTATAGGTAGGGCACCTCCAGGGTAAGGACGAAGCGGTCGCCCTCTTTGGATCCAGCGAGATGCCCGCCATTCAGCAGCGCGCCCCTATCGCCCATTTCGAAATCAGCTCGAACGGCGCCATCCTTCACGAAAAAGCCCTGAGCGGCGGAAAACGGCTTGCCGTAAGCCACAAGCGTCGGGGCAATGCGACCGGCGAGATCGGCCTCCACGGCCCCCTCCGCGGCAACAGTCACTTGGGGAAGCACCTCTTCGGCGGCAACGAGGCCGTCAGGAGCAAGCTCAGACAGCGCCTCGGGATCCATATCGGCGGCTACAAACTCAGTCACCCATGCGGTGTCCGGCTGCTCGGGCGCCCCCTGATCGTCACTATTCTCCTCCGCGGAGAGAGCCTCGCCGCTCTCAGCAAGCGGTGTCGCCTCATCGTTCACCTCATTGGCATAGGACGGGAATGCCGTGGCGTCGAACATCATGAAAGCTAGCAAAAACGAAAGACACACCGAGAGCACTTTCGTCCACGTCTTCGCGGTGAAGCTGTTCACGGGCGCCGTATTATCGCGCACACGCGTATGCCAATGGGCTCCTGAATCGTGAACAACGCCCCTTTCGCTCGCCTGCCGAAAAGTTCGTGCATCTTGCGTCGTGACATCCACAGAGTCGTTTCGCTTTACGTCTGCCATGCTTCCGTCAGCTCCTCGTTCAAACCTCTTTTATATAGGACGACGCAACGCTCCTGATTTCGCCGCTCGTCCCGAGAGAAAATCCTGATCTTTTCCCTCATCAAGGCACAATTCGCCCATAGGTATAATCACTAACGCATTTTAAAACTTTTCAAGAATCTGTCTAGAAGGTAACAGAACGGAAACGACCGTGACAGGGAAATGAATGGCTATTGGCTGGCAATTGGTCTACCACTGCGTTCTTTGGCGGTACGTTCAAGCCACCCGAAGCGCATCCACCCCCTAAGACGCAAAAAGGCCCGCGCCTTGCACGCGGGCCTCAGGATAACTGGTTGTCGAGAGCAGCTTACTGCTGGGTACCCTCGGCGCCCTCGGCGGCCTGATCGGCAGCGGCCTGGTCGGCAGCAGCGTCAGCGCCAGCCTGGTCAGCGGCCGTCTGGTCGGCAGCGGCCTCATCGGCGGCCTGATCGGCAGCAGCAGCGTCGCCGGCTTCATCGGCGGCAGCGGCATCAGC
>CABSMC010000011.1 GCA_902478715.1 uncultured Adlercreutzia sp. | reverse complement strand
GCACTACCTGGGGAAGCGACATCAAGGCGGCCCTCAAGGCCCTCGAGAAGCGGGCCATGCGCGCCATGATCCTTGAGACCGGCGAGCGCGTCGACGGCCGCACCCCCGAGGAGATCCGCCCGCTGTACATCGTGCCGGGGTATCTGCCCCGCGTGCACGGCTCGGGCCTGTTCCAGCGCGGCCAGACCCAGGTCATGTCCGTGTGCACCTTGGGAATGCTCAACGAGTGGCAGCGCCTCGACACCATCTGGCCCGAAGAGGGCAAGCGCTACATGCACCAGTACAACTTCCCGCCCTACTGCACCGGCGAGACCGGCCGCATGGGGGCGCCGAAGCGCCGCGAGGTGGGCCATGGCGCCCTGGCCGAGCGCGCACTGGTGCCCGTGCTGCCCGACACCGACACCTTCCCCTACGCCATCCGCGTGGTCTCCGAGGTGCTCGAGTCCAACGGCTCCTCCTCCATGGCCTCCACGTGCGGAAGCTGCCTGGCCCTGATGGACGCCGGCGTGCCGATCTCCGCGCCCGTCTCCGGTGTGGCCATGGGCCTCATCAAGGAGGGCGACGACGTGGTCATCCTCTCCGACATCCAGGGCATCGAGGACTTCCTCGGCGACATGGACTTCAAGGTCTGCGGCACCCCTAACGGCATCACCGCCCTGCAGATGGACAACAAGGCCAAGGGCCTGTCCGTCGAGATTTTGGCCCGCGCCCTGAAGCAGGCCCACGAGGGCCGCGCCTTCATCCTGGCCGCCATGCTGGACACCATCGACGGCCCGCGCGCCGAGATGAAGGAGACCGCGCCGCGCATCGAGACCATCAAGATCCCCGTGGACAAGATCCGCGACGTCATCGGTTCCGGCGGCAAGGTGGTTCGCGGCATCCAGGAGGAGACCGGCGCCTCCATCGACATCCAGGAAGACGGCACCATCCACGTGGGCGCTGTCTCCGGTACCGCCATGCAGGCGGCCAAGGACATGATCCTGGGCATCGTGAAAGAGCCCGAGGTGGGCGAGGTCTTCGAGGGCGAGGTCGTCGGCATCAAGGACTTCGGCGCCTTCGTGAAGCTCACGCCCAGCAAGGACGGCCTGCTGCACATCTCGCGCGTGGCCAACGGCCGCGTCGGCAAGGTGGAGGACGTGCTGAGCCTGGGCGACATCGTGAAGGTGGAAGTGCTCGAGATCGACCCGAAGACGGGCAAGATCTCGCTGGACCGCCTGGACAAGCCGGACGCGCCGGCTTCCGCGTCCCCGGCTCCGCGCGACAAGGGCGAGCGTCACGAGCGCCGCGAGCGTCGGGAGGACAACCGTCCCGGCCGCGCCGGCCGCACACCGCGTCGTCGCCACGAGAGCGGCAGCAGCAACTAGCGCTTTATGGAAAGGGTCGCGATTGCGGCCCTTTCTTGTTGCGAGCGGCATCCGCCTCACTAGCTCCGTCCCGTAGGGGCAAACCTCGGTCTGCCCTAATGCCCCGGCGAAAGAGAAGCAGGGGATGCCTAGATGGTGTTCGGATTGCTCAGGCAGAAGTTCACGCCGCGACTCTCCCGGAGAGGAGACAGGGGGCACCTTGATTCGCTCAGACAGTCCTCGCCGGTATCGAAGGCGCGCCGAACGCATTAATCCCTGAATCTTCTCGCCTTCGATACCGTCTGCGGAACTCGCTCGGTCAAGGCGCCCCCTGTCTCCTCTTTGCTCTCACGTTGTTGCTTTACAATAGCGTTCACGCTTCTTGTTGAATCTGACTGGTGTATGGGAGGTTTCCTATGATCAAAGTTGCGGTGGCGGGTTATGCGGGGCGCATGGGCTCGGCGGTAGTGGATGCGGCGACGGCCGCGGACGACATGACGGTGGTCTGCGGTATCGATCCCCATGCCAAGGAGGCGCCCTTCCCGGTGTTCGGCACGCTGGCAGAGGCGCTGGATGCGACGGACGTCGATGTGCTCGTCGACTTCACGCAGCCGAACGTGGTGGCGGGCAATCTCTCGGTGGCGCTGCCTCGGGGGGTCGATTGCGTGGTGGGCACGACGGGGCTCTCCAACGAGACGCTGGAGGGGCTGGCCGCCTCGGCGGCTCCGGGGACGTGCCTGTTCTACGCGCCGAACTTCACCACCGGCGCCGTGCTCATGATGGAGTTCGCGAAGGCCGCCGCGCCCTACTTCCCCGAGGCCGAGGTCATCGAGTACCACCACTGCAACAAGAAGGACGCGCCCTCCGGTACCGCCGTGCGCACCGCCGAGATCATCGCGGAGGCCCGCGCCCCCCGCGTGAGCGAGGCTCCCGGCCGCGAGACGGAGATCGCCGAGGCTGAGGGCGCTCGCGGGGCGCTTATCGACGGCGTGCCGGTTCACTCCGTGCGCTCCATGGGCTTTGTGGCCAGCCAGGAGGTCATCTTCGGATCGCTGGGCCAAACCCTCACCATCCGTCACGACTCGTGGGACCGCACCTCCTACATGCCCGGCGTCCTCCTCGGCATCCGCAGCGTAGGGGAGCGCGACGGCCTCATCGTCGGCCTCGAGAACTTTATGGGTTAGTCTGCGCACCTTATCCGCGCAGGTTGTGCGTTTGACGGACTTACGGGCGCTCGCGTTTCCCCGTCGAGCCAACCATGGCATAATAGAGCTGTGCTAGGGCAGCCACGCCCCCCGAGTTTGTTTAAGGAGATACTTCCATGGAGTTCAAGCGCGATCCTCGCTTCGGCCGCATGATTCCGGCCATGGTCACCCCGTTCAACGCCGACCTCGAACTCGATCTCGACCGGGCTCAGGAGCTGGCCGACCGACTCGTGCGCGGCGGTGCCGACGCCCTCATCGTCAACGGGACCACCGGCGAGAGTCCCACGGTGTTCTACCCCCAGAAGCTCGAGCTGTTCCGCGCCGTGGTGCGCGCCGTGAACGGCCGTATCCCCGTCATCGCGAACGTCGGCGACAACTGCACGGCCGACACGGTGTACTTCGCCCAGGATGCCGCCAAACAGGGCGTCGACGGCTTCATGTGCGTCGTGCCCTACTACAACAAGCCCCCGCAGGAGGGCCTGTACCGCCACTTCAAGACCATTGCGGATTCCACGGACATGCCCATCATCCTGTACAACATCCCCGGGCGCTGCTCCATCAACATGGAGGGCGACACCACCCTGCGCTTGGCCCACAACTGCGACAACGTCGTGGCCATCAAGGAGGCCTCGGGGAACTTCGATCAGATCAAGTACATCATCGACAACGCTCCGGCCGGCTTCGACGTGTACTCCGGCGACGACTCGTCCACCCTCGACATCATGGAGCTGGGCGGCGTGGGCGTCATCTCCACCATCGGCAACGTCGCGCCCGATCGCATGAAGGCTATCGTCGATCTGGCCGCCAAGGGCGAGTGGGATGCGGCCCGCGAGGCCAACGAGGCCCTGATGCCGCTCATGAAGGGCCTGTTCGAGACCTCGAACCCCATTCTCGTGAAAGAGGCCTTGAGCCTCATCGGCTTCCCCGTCGGCGGCGTGCGCCTGCCGCTCGTGGACGCCACGCCGGAGCAGTCGGCGCGCCTGGCCTCCATCATGCGCGAGGTCGGTGTTCTTGACTAGAATCGTCCACCATTGAAGATGCGACGCCGGCCCGACGCCCTCGGGTCGGCGTTTTTGCGCGTTACTACCTTTAGAAAGAGGCATTGAATGACCAAAGAAAACCAAGAGAAGCAGAACGGCCGCACGGAGGGCGGCAACGGCAAGAACGCCAATCGGCGCAACAACGATCGCCGCAAGAACAACACCTCCTTCAAGCGGGTGAACCTGGAGCGCAAGCGCCCGCAGCTCTCGCGCGGCGAGACGGCGGCGGCCAAGGAGGCCCCCTCCGGCGGCCGAAAGCCGCGGCGCGGCTCGAAGGCGGGCAAGGATCCGAACGCGAAGCTCAAGATCATCCCGCTCGGCGGTCTTGACGCCATCGGCAAGAACATGACCGCCTTCGAGTGCAACGGCGACATGATCTTGGACGATGCCGGCCTCATGTTTCCCGACGACGACCACCCAGGCATCGATCTCATCCTCCCGGATTACACCTACGTGCTGGAGAACGCCGACAAGCTGCGCGGCATCGTCATCACCCACGGCCACGAGGACCACACCGGCACGCTGCCGTACCTTCTGAAGGATCTCGACCGCACGGTGAACATCTACGCCACGAAGCTCACGCTCGGCCTCATCGAGGGCAAGTTCGCCGAGCACCGCGTGAAGAACGCCAAGCTCATCGAGATCAAGCCCGGCGACGAGATCAAGCTCGGCTGCTTCACGGTGGACTTCTTCGCCGTGAACCACTCCATCCCCGGTGCGGTGGGCCTGTTCCTCCAGAGCCCGGCCGGCAACGTCCTGCACACCGGCGACTTCAAGCTGGACCAGACCCCCATCGACGGCATCACCACCGACTTCGGCGCCCTGGCGCGCTTCTCGGAGACGGGGGTCGATCTTATGATGAGCGACTCCACCAACGCCACGAACCCGAACTTCACCCCGTCGGAGGCCGAGGTGGGCAAGACCCTGGAGCAGATCATCTCCCAGGCCAAGGGGCGCGTCATCATCGCCAGCTTCGCGAGCCACATCCACCGCATGCAGCAGATCTGCGACGCGGCGGTGAAGAACGGCCGCAAGGTGGTGGTCACGGGCCGCTCCATGATCCAGAACACCGACATCGCGCGGCGGCTCGGCTACCTGAACATCTCCGACGACAACCTCATCGACGCCTACGACCTGAAGGGCATCCCGCCGGAGCAGGTGGTCATCATGTGCACCGGCAGCCAGGGCGAGCCGCTGTCGGCTCTGGCCCGCATCGCCAACGGCGAGCACAAAACCATCGAGATCGAGGAGGGCGACACGGTCATCATCTCGGCCACGCCGGTTCCCGGCAACGAGAAGGCCGTCACCCGGGTCATCAACCAGCTGGCCAAGATCGGCGCCGACGTGTACGACAAGAGCCGGGCGCGGGTGCACGTGTCGGGCCATGCCGGGGCCGAGGAGCTGAAGATCATGCTCTCCATCGTGAAGCCGAAGAACTTCATGCCGGTTCACGGCGAGGCCACGCACTTGCGGGCCCACGCGAAGCTGGCCGAGGCCACCGGCGTCGACCCGGACAACATCTACGTGCTGGAGAACGGCGACTCTCTGGAGCTTTCCGCCCGGGGCGTCGAGCGCGGCGAGGGCGTGCCCTCGGGCATCGTCTATGTGGACGGCCTTTCGGTGGGCGACACCTCCCAGGACGTGCTGGACGAGCGCAACACGCTCGGCAACCAGGGCTTCGCCTCGGTGGCCGCGGCCGTGAACATGAAGGATCGCAAGCTCGTGGGCCAGGTGCAGGTGTCCATGCACGGCATCACCGGCGGGGACGACTACTATCTGGCCCACGAGGCCGAGAACACCGTGGCCAACGCCCTGCGCAAGTGCCTTTCCAAGGACGGAGGCATGAAAGAACTGCGCAAGGGCGCCCGCGACGCGTTGCTCTCGCTTCTCTGGGAGCGCACCAAGCAGCGTCCCATGGTTGTCGTGAACCTGCTGGAGGTCTAGAGGCACCGTGGCGCGCAATACGAGCACCAACAAAGAGAAGGCGAGCGCCCAGAAGGCCTCGGGGAACCTGTCGAAGAGCGGCACGCGCAAATCCGCCGCGGCCCGCAGCCGCGCCGTGGAGGTCGAGCCCCGCATCTTGGACGACCGCACGCGCCGCGACATCGTGGGCGTCGGCTTCATCATTTTGGGCATCGTGCTGTTCATCGCGGCCGCGGCTCCGGCCGGGGCCATCGTGACCGACTTCCTCTCGGAGTCGCTCCACGTCGTCTTCGGCGTGGGCTGCTACATCATGCCCTTCTTCCTCGTCGCTATCGGCGGCGCCGTCCTGTACCGCATGCAGTCGGAGCGCATGTCGCTGCGCGTCACGCTGGGCCTCTCGCTCATCCTCGTGGCGCTGCTCGGCATCATTGCGCTGTTCACACCGACAACCGGCACAGGTCCCGCTGCCCTGTTCGACCGCATCGCGCTCGTGACCCACGGCGGCTATGTGGGCGCGGCGCTCGCCTGGATGGGGCTCACGCTCTTCGGGCCGGCCATCTCCGCCATCCTGCTCATCGGGGTGGCCATCGTCGGCGTCATCGTCATCGGATTCTCCATCTCCGCGTTTCTGGAGAAGGTGCGCGCCCGCTACGATTTGGACGGCGAGGGTGCCGCCTCCCTCATTCCCGATGCCTTCGGATCTATGAGGCGGGGGAGGGGCAAGCCGCCGCTGACGACCATGGCCGAGTCTGCCGATCTACCCCCGGCAGCCCATGGGGCGCCCACCGCCCGCATCTCCTTGGGCGAACAACCGCGGCGGCGCTC
The DNA here is from genome assembly GCA_902478715.1 of uncultured Adlercreutzia sp. GTDB lineage: Bacteria > Actinomycetota > Coriobacteriia > Coriobacteriales > Eggerthellaceae > Adlercreutzia. Next base: position 40,181 of record CABSMC010000011.1, on the reverse strand, counting down.
CCGCGGGGCTGCAGCCGACACCGTGTCCGATGCGGCCGTCACGCGGCAGCTGGGCGCCCAGAAGACGGGTGATCTCGTGCCCATCCAGGCCCCGGATCCGCGCGAGGTGGCCGAGGTGGAGGACATCTCCGCCGTGGAGCCAGCCGCTCCCATGACCCGCAAGCTCGGGCGGCGCCGGCAGGAGGCCGAGGTCGCCGAGCGCGAGGCCGCGAAGACGAAGCCCGTGAGCAAGAATACGGCCCCCAAGAAAAAGAAGGAGGCGCCCGCCCAACCGATCTCCAAGGACGGCTTCCAGCTGCCTCCCATGACTCTCCTCGCCACCGGCGGCGCCCGCCGCGGCTCTACCGAGGAGGAGCTGCGGGACGTAGCCGCCGAACTGCAGGGGACCCTGGAGGACTTCGGCGTCATGGCGAGCGTGGTCGGCTGGGTGGAGGGCCCCACGGTGACGCTGTTCAAGGTGGATCTGCCCTCCGGCGTGCGCGTGAGCAAGGTCACCAACCTCACCGATGACATCGCGCTGGCGCTCGCCGCTCCTGGCGTGCGCATCTTCGCCCCCATCCCCGGCACCAACTACGTGGGCATCGAGGTGCCCAACCGCAACCGCCAGATGGTGTATCTCCCCGACGTGCTCGCCGCTGCGGGCCCCGGGCCGCTGCAGGTGGCCATCGGCGAGGACGTGGAGGGCCACGCCATCGTCCACGACCTGGCAAAGATGCCCCACGTGCTCATCGCCGGCACCACCGGCTCGGGCAAGTCGGTGGAGGTCAACTCGATGATCATGTCCATCCTCATGCGCGCGACCCCGGCCGAGGTGCGCTTCATCATGGTGGACCCCAAGCGCGTGGAGTTCGCCCCCTACGAGGGCATCCCGCACTTGTACGTCCCCGTGGTCACCGAGTGCCGCGAGGCCTCCAGCGCCCTTTCCTGGGCCGTGGCCGAGATGGAGCGGCGCCTGAAGATGTTCTCGAAGTGCGGCGTGCGCAACATCATCACCTTCAACGAGAAGGCCCGGGCGGCCCAGGCCGCCGACGAGGCCGCGGAGAAGAGGGGGGAGGAGCCGCCGGAGAACCCCTACGGCGAGCCCATTCCCTACATCGTCATCGTCATCGACGAGCTGGCCGATCTCATGATGAACGTGGGCAAGGAGGTGGAGTTCTCCATCAGCCGCATCGCCCAGCTGGCCCGCGCCGCCGGCATCCACCTCATCATCGCCACCCAGCGCCCCTCCACCAACGTGGTCACGGGCCTCATCAAGGCGAACATCACCTGCCGCATCGGGCTTACGGTGGCCTCGGGCATCGACTCCCGCGTCATCCTCGACTCCACGGGCGCCGAGAACCTCATCGGCATGGGGGACATGCTCTTGGCCAAGCCGGAGTACCCCAAGCCTATCCGCATCCAGGGCCCCTACATCCCCGACGACGAGATCGCCGCCGTGGTGGCGCACCTGAAGAGCCAGGGCGAGCCGGAGTACCACTCCGAGATCCTGAAGACCAACGTCGTGACCTTGGGCGACTCCTCGCCTTCGGGGGAGGGGGGCTCCGAGGCCGACGATCCGCTTCTGTGGGAGGCCGCCGATGTGGTGGTTTCAAGCGATTTGGGCTCCACGAGCAACCTTCAGCGTCGCTTGAAGGTCGGATACGCGCGAGCTGGACGTATAATGGATCAGTTGGAAGAAAAGGGCATCGTGGGCCCGGCCAACGGAAGCCGCCCGCGCGAGGTGCTCGTCGACCAAATGGAACTGGAAACACTGAAGGCCTTCGAGGCCGCTGACGAATAGGCCGGAACGGAACCGCACCGCAACGGCCAACGGAAAACACAGAGGAGACCATCGTGGCGAGACAGACATCATTCGGCGAGGCGCTTGCCCATGCCCGCGAGCGCAAGGGACTCGATTTGTCCACGGCCGCCCGCAAGCTGCGCATCCGCCCGGATATCCTGCGCGCCATCGAGGAGGGCGATTTCGCCCGCATGCCCCCGCGCGGCTACACGTCGAACATGGTGGGCGCCTACGCGCGCCTGGTGGGGCTGAACCCCACGGAGGTCACCCGCGCCTACCGGGAAGAGGTCTACCAGTTCGAGACGGGCCGCCGTCCGGCGAGCAACCGTCGCGAGCGCCCCCGCGATGCCGGACGCACGGTAGCGCTGCCCTCCAGCCGCGATCGGGTCTCGTCGCGAGGCTCCTATCGCGACGACTACGCAGCCTCTCCCCGCTCCGGCCGTTCCGGCTTGGGCGGCGCCTCGGCCCGTGCGAGCAGGACGGCTCCGCAGCCCCAGTACACCAACCTCGTCCAGGGCCGTCAGGCTCCGGGCATCGCGGCGAACATCGGGGCATACTTGCCGCTCATCATCGTGGGCACCGTCATTGTGGGCCTGCTCGTCCTCGTGATCGTCCTTGCCTTCGGAAACCGTGCGGCGCCGGAAAGCGACGTGCCCACGGTGCCCATCTCCGGCATGCAGAATCCCGCCGGCACCGACACCGGCGCCTCGAGCGAGGGCGCGGGCGATGCTGCGGCCCCCACCCAGCAGCCCGTGGCGCCGACGAGCGCCAAGTTCAGCTACAACGTGCCCGAGGGCTCAAGCGTCTATATCGAGGTCGTCCAGGACGGCAAGACCGTCGAGGCGGGCGATGTCACCGGCCCCAAGACGGCCGATTTCGATGTGACCGGAACGTTGAAGTTCGTGCTTTCCGGCGATGACGAGGACATCGCCGCCGTCAAGCTCACCCTCGACGGCGAAGAGGTGAAGGCCGAGGATCAGAACGGCCGCGGCGTCTACACCTACACCGTCAACTTCGAGGACGTGCTCAACGACTGGAAGCGCGCCAACGGCGTGGCCGGCGCGTCTTCCTCCGATGCTTCCGACAGTTCGGATTCCGACGCCTCGTCGAGCACAGGTTCTTCAGGCGACGACTCCAGCACCAGCGACAGCTCCTCCGACACCTCCAGAAGCGGCGACTCGTCCGATTCCGGCGAGGACTCCTCCGACAACGCGGCCTAGCGGGCCCATCGAGAAAGGCAATCAACCCATGGCTAAAGAATCCAGCTTCGATATCGTCTCCACGGTAGATATGCAGGAGGTGGACAACGCCTTCCAGCAAGCCAAAAAGGAGCTTTCCCAGCGCTACGACCTGAAGGACTCGGGCGCCGAGATCTCCCTGGACAAAAACGCCGGCACCCTGACGGTGACCGCGCCGGCCGATTTCGTGGCCTCCCAGGTCATCGACGTCATCGGCAGCAAGCTCATCAAGCGCGGCATCGATCTTACGGCCGTGAAATGGGGGGATTCCGCGCCTTCCTCCGGCGGCGCGGTGCGCCGGTGCGCCACGGTGGTCAACGGCATCGACAAGGAGACCGCAGGCAAGATAAACAAAGACATCAAGACCCAGAAGCTCAAGTGCAAGGTGACCATCGAGGGCGACAAGCTGCGCGTGAGCTCTCCCTCCCGCGACACGTTGCAGGAGGTCATCGCCTTCTTGCGCGGCCAGGACTACGGGCAGCCGCTGCAGTACGTCAACTATCGCTAGGACGACCGACGTGATCGATACGACGCGCGACAGCGCAGCGCCCTCCGTCTGCCTCATCACGATGGGATGCGCGAAGAACGAGGTGGACTCGGCCGCCATGGCGCGGCGCTTGCGCGAAGCCGGCTTCACCGTGACCGAAGAGGCGTCCAGCGCCGACGCCATCATCGTGAACACCTGCTCGTTCATCCAGGCGGCCACCGAGGAGAGCATCGATGCCATCTTCGAGGCCGCCTCCCTGCCCAAGGTGGATGAGGGCTCAGCCGTCCTCATCGTCGCCGGCTGCATGCCGGCCCGCTACGGAGACGACCTGGCCGCGGAGCTGACGGAGGCGTCGGCGTTCGTGCCCTGTAGCCTCGAGGACGATATCGCGGAAGTGGTGGCGCGCGCCCTGGGGATCTCCCTGCCCGTGGCGGCCGCTGAAGGCGAGCCGACGGAAGGGGAGGGGCGGACGTTCGCCTACGTGAAGATATCCGACGGCTGCGACCGCTTCTGCTCCTATTGCACCATCCCCTCCATTCGCGGGCGCTACCACAGCTTTTCCTATGAGCAGATCGCCGAGGACGTCGAGCGCGAGATCGCCTCCGGCGCCCGGGAGATCGTGCTCATCGCCCAAGATACCGGACGCTGGGGCGCCGATCTTCCCGACGGCCACGACCTCGCATGGCTCGTCGACACGCTGGCCGAGAAGCATCCCGACACGTGGCTCCGCGTCATGTACCTGCAGCCCGAGGGCGTCACCGACGAGCTGCTCTCCGTCATGGCAGCGCGCGAGAACGTGTGCTCCTATCTGGACATTCCCCTGCAGCACGTGAGCAAGCCGGTCCTTCGGGCCATGAACCGCCGAGGAGACGGCCACACGTTCCGCGCCCTCATCGAGCGCATCGAGGCCGCAGTGCCCGGCATCACCTTGCGCACAACGCTCATTGCGGGCTTCCCCGGCGAAACCGACGAGCAGTTCGAGGAACTTCTCGATTTCGTCTCCGAGGGGCTGTTCCATTACGTCGGCGTCTTCCCCTACTCCCGCGAGGAGGGCACCGCCGCCTTCGACCTGCCGAATCAGATCGACGAGGACGAGAAGGCCGAGCGGGCCCAGGTGCTGCGCGACGCCGCCGATGCCGCCTGCGGACCCCGCATCGCTGAGCGCATCGGGAAGGGGGCGATCGTGCTCGTCGAGGGAACCGAGGAGGACGGCCAACGCTTCGGTCGCGCCCAGTGCCAGGCGCCCGAGGTGGACGGTGTCACCTACGTGTCCCGCGGCGAGGTCGGCACGTTCGTTTCTTGCGCCATCGCAGATACCCTGCTTTACGAAATGGAAGGCGAGTAGGCCATGACCACCATCCAGCCCACGGCTCCGGACAAGCTCTGGACGCCGGCGAACATCGTCACGCTCATCCGCATCTGCCTGGTGCCGGTCTTCGTGCTGGCGATCCTGAGTCCCTGGCCCGAATGGGTGGGCCTGCCGGGTATCACCATGGAGGCGAAGTGCGTCATCGCCGCCGGCATCTTCATCCTCATCTCCTGCACCGATTGGATCGACGGGTATCTCGCCCGCAGCCGCGGAGAAGTGACCGACTTCGGGAAGTTCATGGATCCTCTGGCCGACAAGATCCTCGTCACGGCGGCGCTCATCGCCCTGGTGGAGCTGGCCGTGCTGCCCGGTTGGCCCGTGCTCATCATCCTTGCCCGCGAGTTCATCGTCTCGGGCATCCGCATGGTGGCGGCCAGCAAGGGCACGGTCATCGCCGCCAGCTGGTACGGCAAGGCCAAGACGGTGTTCCAGATCATCGCCATCGTGCTGTTCCTCCTCAAGGACTCGCTCACGTTCACCACGGCCGCAGGGGCCTTCACCAACCCCATGTTCGTGCTGTCCTGGACCGTCATGGTCATCGCGCTCATCCTGACGGTCATGTCCATGCTCGACTATCTCGTAAAGGCGCGCCACCTGCTGAAGGGGAGCGCGGGGGCCAAAACCGCAAAGGCGGCCGCCCCTTCTACGGCACCCACCGAGATCGCAGCGCTGCAGAAGGTCATCGACGAGCAGGCGCGCATCGTCGTCGAGAAGGCGACGGCCGCAGGGGCCACGGTGGCCACGGCCGAGAGCCTCACCGGCGGCCTCGTCGCGGCCATGCTCACTTCAGTGCCCGGGTCGTCGGCCGCCGTGCGCGGCGGCATCGTGAGCTACGTGAACGAGGTGAAGGCGGAGGTTCTCGGCGTTTCCGAGGACGTGCTTGCGCGGCAGGGAGCCGTCGACGAGCTGGTAGCCCTGCAGATGGCCCGTGGCGCCCTGCGCGAGCTGGGCTGCGACGTCTCGGTGGCGGTCACGGGCATCGCCGGGCCGACGGGCGCCGAGCCCGGCAAGCCGGTGGGCACGGTGTGGATCGGCTGCGCCACCGCTAAAAATACCTATGCGGCGTGCCATCATTTTGAAGGCGGTCGCGAGTCCGTGCGCCTTCAAACGGTGCTGATCGCCCTGCGCACGATGGAAGAGGCGCTCGCGAGTTTCTGACGACGTCGCGGTTTTGGCGAGAGCGCACGGGAGCTCTGCGACGAGGATGCGACAGCGATACGGTCGGCGCGAGGACATAAGTGAGACATTCCCGCGTCATTGCTGCGGTCGAGTACCATTATGCTGTTTTCGCGCACTGAGAGAACTATTTTTGAGAGTCACCTCTTGACGTGCATACGTTTGTTCGTATAATGATGAAAATAGGCCATTTGTTCGTATGGCCCAGACAAGGAGAGGTCATGAACGAAGATAAAGAAAAGATGCTCAAACTCACCACCGATCAAATCGAGTCCAAGTTCGGCAAGGGCTCCATCATGACCCTGGGCGAGGGAGGCGCCGATCTCAACATCGGGGTCATCCCCACGGGCGCCCTACCGCTCGATGCCGCTCTCGGCATCGGAGGCGTGCCCCGCGGCCGCATCATCGAAATCTACGGTCCGGAGTCAAGCGGCAAGACGACCCTCGCCTTGCAGATTCTCGCGGAGGCCCAGGCGCTGGGCGGCATCGTCGCCTTCATCGATGCCGAGCATGCCCTCGATCCCGTTTACGCCGCGCGCATCGGGGTCGATATCGACGAGGTGCTCATCTCCCAGCCCGACACCGGCGAGCAAGCGCTGGAAATCTGCGATATGCTCGTACGCTCGGGCGCCATCGATTGCGTCATCGTCGACTCCGTGGCGGCACTCGTTCCCCGTGCCGAAATCGAGGGCGAGATGGGGGATACCACCGTGGGCCTTCAGGCTCGGCTCATGTCCCAGGCCCTGCGCAAGCTGGCTGGCTCGTTGTCGAAGTCGAACACCACTTGCATCTTCATCAACCAGCTGCGCGAGAAGATCGGCGTCATGTTCGGCAACCCGGAGACGACCACCGGCGGGCGCGCGCTGAAGTTCTTCTCCTCAGTGCGCATCGATATCCGTCGTATCGACTCCATCAAGCAGAACGGCGATGTGGTTGGCAATCGCGTGAGGGCGAAGGTGGTCAAGAACAAAGTGGCTCCCCCTTTCCGCCAAGCGGAGTTCGATCTCATGTACGGCGAGGGCATCTCTCGGGAAGGCTGCATCGTCGATATGGCCGTGGAGTGCGGCGTGGCCAAGAAGTCCGGCGCCTGGTACACCTACGGCGAGGAGCGCCTGGGGCAGGGCCGCGAGGCAGCCAAGCAGACGCTCAAGGAGAACCCTGATCTGCGGGAGGAACTCGAGAACAAGGTCCGCGAGGCCTACGAGATCCCCGTCATCGAGCGCCCGGCCGAAAACGAGTCGTTCACGCCGGCGCCCAAGAGCGGCAAAAAGAAATAGCCCATCATGGCGTCCAAGGCCGACATACTCGCAGCGCTCAGGGCGGATGTCGCCGCCTTGGAAGCCGCCCCTTCCTCAGAGGAGCCGTGCGCGCAAGTCGCCGCCTGGCCGTGCTCTGCCGAGGACGACGCCGTCTGCGGCAGGGATAGAGGGGCATCTTGCGCGCAGGACCTCGTACGTTCCTCTCGCGGGGAAGAGCGGGAGGGCGCTCTGAGCGACGAGGAGGGAAAGACGGCCCGAGACGCGTACCAGAAGATCCTCCGATGGGCCGCGGTTCGCGAGCGCTCCACCGCCTACCTGCGCGAGCGCCTGCTGAAGGACGACTTTCCTGCGGCAGTGGTGGAGGAGGCCCTTCAGCGCGCCCTGCGCGTACGGGCGGTGGACGATCGACGCTACGCTGACGCCCTCGTCCGCATGAAGCTTGCGGCCGGGCGGGGGCTTCGCGATGCCGAACGGGAGATCGAGGAGCTCGGCATCGACCCAGCCACCCTCGATTCCTGGGTCGAGCACGAGCGGAAGGGGAGGGACTTCGAAGTGGGCCGCGCCCTGGCCGCCCTGCGGCGTCGGCCGCCTAAAGCCAAGCGCGCCCGGGAGGCCGCCTTCCGCCGCCTCGTATCCCAAGGATTTTCCACCGATGTCGCCGCTACCGCCTCTCGCACGTGGTCCGAGGAGCAAGAGCGCAGCCTGATGTGCGGTTCGATGGGCCATTCATGACACAAACCCACTAGAGTCTGTCTAAAGCCGCGGCCTTACGCTATACTGTGAGCCGTGGCTTTAGAGCATACGTGCCCTCCCGGGCACTCAAGATAGAGAATTTCATATTCCTCGTATCTTCGCGCAGTTATGCTCATGCCCGGCCACGGGCATTTTTTATGACATGAAATGGGTATGAAAGCCCAGATGAAAGGAGGAAACAGCCATGGATCCCATCACGATCGTGCTCTTGATCGTCGCTATCGTCATCGGCCTGGTCCTCGGTTTCATCGTCAACCGACTCATTGCCAGCTCCTCATCCAAGAACGCTGCCCGCGAGGCCGCAAGCCTGGTCGAGGATGCCAAGAAGCAAGCCGAGACGCTCCGACGTGAAGCCGCCGTGGAAGCCAAGGACGAGGCCCTTCGCTACAAGCAGGAGATGGAGAAGGAGAACAAGGAGCGCATGCGCGAGGTGCGCTCCGCTGAGAACCGCATCGCCCAGCGCGAGGAATCCCTCGATCGCCGCGTCGAGTCCCTGGATGCCCGCGAGCACCAGCTCTCGTCTTTGCAGGGACAAGTCGAGCGCCGCGAGCGCGATGTCGAAGAGGCCGAGAACGCCATCGAGCGCCATCGCGAGGAGGCCCAGATCGAGATCAACCAGGCCCTCGAGCGCGCTGCGGGCATGAGCCCCCAGGAGGCCAAAGAGGAGCTGCTGGAGACTATCCACGACGAGGTCACCCGCGAATCGGCCGTCATCATCCGTGATGCCGAGACGCGCACCAAGGCCGAGGCGGACAAGAAGGCCCGCGAGATCTTGAGCCTCGCCATCCAGCGCGTGGCCGCCGACCATTCCGCCGAGAGCACGGTGTCCACCATCCATATCCCCTCCGACGATCTGAAGGGCCGCATCATCGGCCGCGAGGGCCGCAACATCCGCTCTTTCGAGCAGCTGACTGGCACGAACCTCATCATCGACGACACGCCCGAGTGCGTCACCATCTCCTGCTTCGACCCGGTGCGCCGCGAGATCGGCCGCGTCACCATGGAGAACCTCATCGCCGACGGACGCATCCATCCCGCGCGCATCGAGGAGATGTACGACAAGGCCGTCAAGCTGGTGAACCAACGGGTGCACGAGGCCGGCGAGCAGGCCACGTTCGATGCGGGCATCCACGATCTTCACCCGGAGCTCGTCAACACCCTGGGACGTTTGCGCTATCGCACCTCGTTCGGCCAGAACGTGCTGAACCACTCGCTCGAAGTGGCCTATCTGGCCTCGGTCATGGCCTCCGAGCTCGGACTCGATCCCATCCCCGTCAAGCGAGCGGGCCTTTTGCACGACCTCGGCAAGGCCGTCGACCACGAGGTCGAGGGCAGCCACGCCGTCATCGGCGCCGATTTGGCCCGTCGCTTCGGCGAGCGCCCCGAAATCGTCCACGCTATCGAGGCCCATCACAACGACGTGGAGGCAACCTCCGTCGTCGATGTGCTCATCCAGGCAGCCGACGCCATCTCCGCCGCCCGCCCCGGCGCCCGTAAGGAGACGCTGGACGCCTACGTGAAGCGCCTCGAGAAGCTGGAGGAGATCGCGAACTCCCACAAGGGCGTCGAGCGCACCTATGCCATCCAGGCCGGGCGCGAGGTTCGCGTCATGGTAGAGCCGGAAGTGGTGGACGAGGCCGAATCCGTCGTTTTGGCCCACGACATCGCCCAGCAGATCGAGAACGAGATGCAGTATCCGGGCCAGGTGAAAGTCGTCGTCATCCGCGAGAGCCGTGCGGTCGACTACGCCAAGTAGGCCATGGAAGGCGATACCCTCAGCGATTTCATAGACGATGTGTGCGGCGAGAGCCGTCTCCGGGTCGAGGACGACCTCGGAGACGGCTTCGTCCGCCTCCGGTCCTCCGAGGCCGAACGACGCCAGGCCGCCCAGGACATCCGCTCGAGCGAGGACGTGGTCATCGAGCTTCTGCGCAACGCCCGCGACGCCGGCGCCAGCCGCATCTTCCTCGCCACTCAGAAGACCGGCAACGAACGTCTGCTCACCGTCCTCGACGACGGACAGGGCATTCCCGCTGCCCAGCACGAGCGCATCTTCGAACCGCGCGTCACTTCGAAGCTCGATAGCGCGCATATGGACAAGTGGGGCATGCACGGGCGCGGCATGGCCCTTTACTCCATCTCCGTGAACGCCGAAGAGGCCCGGGTGCTGCAATCGGCGCCGGGGCTCGGCACCAGCCTCACGGTCGCCACCGACACCGAAAGCCTCGCCGAGAAGGCGGATCAGTCGACGTTTCCCCGTTTCGAGCAGGAGCCTTCCGGCTCGTGGGCGATGCGCGGCCCCAAGAACATCGTGCGCACGGCCGCGGAATTCGCCTTGGAACACCGCGGCGACCTCTCCGTGTACCTCGGCACCCCGGTGGAGGTGGCGGCGACGCTGTACCAACTGGGCCTCGCCTCGCTCTCCCCGGCTGTGCGCGCCTTCGGGGGCGACGGCGCGGGAATCCCCCTCGTCAAGCGCCTCGCCCTGGCCGCCGGCCCCGATGACCTCGCGGACCGCTGCGAGGCCCTGGGGCTGCCGCTCTCAGAGCGCTCGGCCCGACGCATTCTCGACGGGGCCATCGTTGCGCTCGACCCCTTAACCGAGCGTTTGGCCGCCGAATCGTTCCCGCGGCAGGCCCATCGCCCATCCGAGCGCCGACGAAATTCCAAGAACGCCCGCTCCCTGCGTCTGGCTCCCGAGGACATCGATGCGCTGAAGCGCGGCATCGGCCGGCTCATGGAGCCCGTGGCGGAAACGTATTATCTGGAAGCGGTGGGCGAGGCGGAGGTCATCGTGGGTCAGGAAGCCATCCGCATCACCGTTCCCATCCGCACGTCGCTCTAAGGAAGCGCGCGCGGTTGCGCCACTCGGGTGCAACAGGTAGAATATTCGGGCTGAAGGCGCCACGGGCGCCCGCTAAACGAACCACATCCAGAGAAGAACCGCACCACAAACGACAAGGACCAGCTGTGTCTACCACTGAAACCAAGCCCTCCATCGGGTGCCTCAAAGTATCCTCCAAATCGTCTCCCGCCTCCGTTGCCGGCGCCATCGCCGGCATGATCAAAGACGGGGCGTCGGTGGAGATTCAAGCCGTGGGGGCCGGTGCGGTGAACCAGGCTGTGAAAGCCGTGGCCATCTCCCGCGGGTTCCTCTCGCCGGTGGGCATCGAGATCTGCTGCATCCCCTCCTTCGCGGACATCGTCATCGACGGCGAGTACCGCACGGCCATCCGCTTCGCCGTCGAGCCGCGGGGCACCGCCGCGATCGCCTCGGTTGTCGATGCGGCCGCGGTTCATTAGAGGGTTTTACTATGAGCAACGTCTTCGAGGGAACTCGTTTCTGCATCCACACCTTCGGCTGCCAGATGAACAAGCACGATTCCGAGCGGGTCGCCGGCATGCTGGAGGGCCTGGGCTCGCTGCCCGTCGAAACCATCGAGGAGGCGGACATCGTCGTGTTCATGACGTGCTGCGTCCGCGAGGCTGCCGACACGAGGCTCTACGGGCAGGTCGCCTCCATGAAGAACGTTCCCTTGCGCGACGGCACGCCCCTTGACAAGCGCTACATCGCCGTGGGCGGCTGCATCGGCCAGCGCGACGGCGACAAGCTGCTTGCGGCGCTTCCCCATCTCGATGTGGTTTTCGGCACTCACAATCTGGGCTCTTTGCCGGGGCTTCTCCGACGCGCCATCGAGCAGCACGGCCGCGCCGCCGAGGTGATCGAGGGGGGAGCGGAGTTCTCCTCCGCCCTGCCCACGGTGCGCGAGCACGACTGGGCGGCATGGCTGCCCATCACCGTGGGATGCAACAATTTCTGCTCCTACTGCATCGTGCCCTACGTCCGCGGGCGCGAGAAGTCGCGGCCCCTGGACGACATCGCCGCCGAGGCGCGCTCCTATGTGGAAGCGGGCGTCAAGGAGATCACGCTGCTGGGGCAGAACGTGAACTCCTATGGGCGCGACCTCTACGGCGATCCGCGATTCGCGGATGTCCTTCGGGCCGTGAACGCCGCGGGCATCGAGCGGCTCCGCTTCGCGACGAGCCATCCGAAGGATCTCACCGACGAGGTCATCGGGCTGTTCGCCACGCTGCCCTCGCTCATGCCGGCGCTGCACCTTCCCGTGCAGTCGGGCTCGAACCGCATCCTCTCGGCCATGAACCGCCGCTACACCCGCGAGCACTATCTCGGCCTTATCGAGAAGCTTCGCCGCGCCCGTCCCGACATCGCCCTGTCCACGGACATCATCGTGGGATTTCCCGGCGAGACCGAAGAGGACTTCATGGACACCTATCGCCTCGTGGAGGAAGTCGGCTACAGCCAGGTGTTCACGTTCATTTACTCCAAGCGCGAGGGGACCCCTGCTGCGGAGATGGACGACGACACGCCCCGCGAGGTCATCCAGGAGCGCTTCGACCGTCTCGTGGATCTCGTCCAACGTAAGGCCTTCGAGGCGAACCAGACGGAGCTCGGCGCCACGGTGCCCGTGCTGGTCGAGGGCACGTCCAAGCGCGACGATTCCATCTTGGCCGGCAAGAGCCCCAAGAACCAGACCGTTCACGCGCCGGTGCCCGCTGGTGCGGACGCGGCGTCTTTGGTGGGGCGCATCGTGCCCGTGACCATCGAGGAAGCCCGCACCTGGTATCTCTCGGGCACGATCGTCCATGCTTGAGCTTTCCGCACCCGTCATCGCCATCGTGGGGCCAACGGCCTCGGGCAAGACCGACGCGGCCCAGATCGTCGCCGAGCGCCTCGGCGGGGAAGTGGTGAGCGCCGATTCCATGCAGATCTACCGGGGCATGGACATCGGCACGGGCAAGCTTCCCGCATCTGAGCGCCGCGTGCCCCATCACGGCTTCGATCTCGTTGATCCCGGCGAGCCCTACTCGGCGGCCCTGTTCCAGGCGTTCGCCCGGCACTGCATTCGCGATATTGACGCCCGCGGCAAGAGAGCGGTGCTCTGCGGCGGCACCGGCCAGTACGTGCAGGCGGCCATCGACGACTTCACCTTCCCCAAGGGCGACCAGGTGGAAAACCCCGTCCGCGAACGCTGGACCGCCTACGCGGAGGTACACGGCAACCAGGCCCTGTGGGAGGCGTTGGAAGCGCGCGATCCCGCAAGCGCCGCCGTCATCCACCCCAACAACGTTCGGCGCGTCGTGCGTGCCTTCGAGCTTTTGGAGGAGGGTGCCAGCTACGCCGAGCAGAAACAGCGGCTCGCCACCGTGGCGCCCTTCGTTCCAGCCGTGCAATTCGGGCTGGCCGTGGAGCCGGCTATCCTGAACGAGCGCATCGACGCCCGGGTCGATGCCATGGTGGCCGCAGGGCTCGTCGACGAGGTGCAGAACCTGCTGACCGCCGGATTCCGCGACGGCGTCACGGCGCCCCAGGCCATCGGATACAAGGAGATCGTCGAGGCGCTGGATGGGAACATCACGCTAGAGGAGGCCGTGCAGGCCATCAAGACGGCCACGCGCCGCTACGGCAAGCGCCAACGTACGTGGTTCCGCCGCGATAAGCGTATCCGCTGGGTGAACGCCGATGTCGGCGATGCCGAAGCCGTGGCCGCCGAGATTCTTTCCCAGTTGGAAACATTGGACGCCTACCATGGTTGAAGCGGCCCTTCCGGGTCGTTGAGGAGAGCTTCCGCCCCCCTCAATTGCCGCCAAAAAGGAGCGTCCCATGGAGTTGTCCTTCGCCAAATTGCACGGTCTCGGCAACGATTTCGTCTTCATCGACGATCGAGATCGAGCCCTCAAGCTGACCGATGCCCAGGTGTCGTATCTGTGCGACCGTCACTTCGGCATTGGCGCCGACGGCGTCATCCTCGTGCGGCCGGCTCTCTCGGAAGAGGGAGACGGCTACATGCACTACATCAACGCCGACGGCACCTTGGCCCAAATGTGCGGCAACGGCGTGCGCTGCTTCGCCAAGTACCTCGTCGATCGCAAGCTGGCGGACGTTGCCTCGGGCAGCCTCGTGGCCGACACCCTGGCCGGCCCGCGCCCTATCGCCTTTTCCGTGGATGCGGAGGGGAGGATGACCGAGGCGACCGTGAACATGGGCGCGCCCATCTTGGATCCCGCGCTCGTGCCCGTCGATGCCGCGCCGGACTCCCGCGCGACCGATGGGGCGCCCTATGCGGGGCATCTGCGCCTCGATTCGCCGTGGGGAGCCTTCGAATTCGTCTGCGTCTCCATGGGAAACCCCCACGCCGTCTGCCTCGTGGACGATTGGGCGGCATTGCCCGACGAGCTGTTCCCCGCAGGCGCTGAGAAATCCCTCTCGACCCTGCGCATCGATCTTCCCGGTCCCTTCTTCGAGACGCATCCCGTATTTCCCGAGAAAACCAACGTCGAGTTCGCCTCCGTCACCGATGAGGGCATCGCCATGCGCGTGTGGGAGAGGGGCTGCGGCGAGACCTTGGCCTGTGGCACCGGCGCCTGCGCCACTAACACGGCCGCCTGCCTCACCGGTCGGGCCGGCAGAGAGAACGATCTCCTGTTGAGCGGCGGCCTACTGCACATCTGCTGGAACGAGGATGGCACGATATCCATGACGGGGCCGGCAACGGAGAGCTTCTCGGGAACCATTGTGCTGCCGTGAGCTTCTCCGGCGCTGCTGTTGTGCTATGATAGCCCCCGTTTCATCGGCGCAACGCCGCGCCACGATTAAGGAGTGATGCTCATGCGCCTGTAACGACCACTTGCACCGCCTTCCCCTCATGGGATCCGTCGTTACTTGAAGCAAAGGAGCATGCTATGACCGAATACGAATCCGTCATCCAAAAGGGTCCGGCCACCAAGGCCGAGAAGCGCCGCGAGCGCGCCGTTCTCGTGGGCGTCGAGCGCCCGGGGCTGCCGTGGCCCTTGGAATCTTCCCTGGCCGAGCTGGAACGTCTGGCCGATACGGCCGGAGCCGATGTGGTGGCCACGACGACCCAGCGCTTGGACGCGCCCAACCCGCGCACCTTCGTCGGCACGGGCAAGGCCGACGAAATCGCCGAGCTGGCACGGTCGCGCGAGGCCGACCTCGTCATCTTCGACGATGAGCTGACGCCTTCCCAGCAGGCCAATCTGGAGAAGGTCATGGACAAGTCCGTGAAGGTCATCGACCGCACGGCCCTCATTCTGGACATCTTCGCCCTGCACGCCACCTCCAAGGAGGGGCGCCTGCAGGTGCGCCTCGCCCAGAACCAGTACCTGTACCCGCGCCTGCGCGGCATGTGGGCCCACCTCGCTTCGAACCGCATGGGAGGCGGCGTGGGATCCCGCTTCGGTGAGGGCGAAAGCCAGTTGGAAGTGGACCGCCGCATGGTGCGCAAGCGCATCACGAGCATTCGCCGCGAGCTTGAGCGCCTGTCCGACGTGCGCTCGTTGCAGAGGGAGAGCCGGTACGGCAGCGGCATGTTCAAAGTGGCGCTGGCCGGCTACACCAACGCCGGGAAAAGCTCGCTCATCAACCGGCTCACCGGGGCCGATGTGCTCAGCTACGACAAGCTCTTCGCCACGCTGGACTCCACCACCCGCAAGTTCGAGCTGCCCGAGGGCCGCGAGGTCACCGTCACCGATACCGTCGGCTTCATCCAAAAGCTGCCCACCACGCTGGTCGAGGCCTTCAAGTCGACGCTCGACGAAATCACCGGAGCCGACCTTATCCTGCACGTGATCGATGCCTCCTCGCCGGAGTTCGAGGGGCAGATCGAGGCTGTGTGCGAGGTGCTCGACCAGATAGGGGCCCAAAGCATTCCCACGATCGCCACCTTCAACAAATGCGATCTGCTGGACGCCGAGACGCTGGCCGGCCTTAAAAGGCGCTATCCGAGCGCCCAGTTCGTGTCCGCTCGCACCGGCGAGAGCATAGAGGGGCTCGTGGGTGCCATTGCCCAGGCCGCCTCGGCCGCCGACGCCAAGCTGGACGTGCTTATTCCCTATCAGCGGGGCGACTTGGTGTCGCTGGCCCACGAGCGCTGCCATATCATCTCAGAGAGCCATGAGGAGACAGGGACGCGTCTGCAGCTGCTCGTTGCCCCCGCCTTCGTCAGCACGTTCTCCCCTTATCTCGTCCCTGAAGGCGATGCCTGAGAAAGCGAGCGCGTCCAGAACGGAAGAGCGCCCCTGCCCGAGATACGCGAAGCGATCTGGACAGGGGCGCTCTTAATTTGCCGAAAGGGAAGTTCGCGATCTGTTCGTGAGGCGAAAGCACTACAGACGCCGAAACACGGCCACCACCTTGCCGGCAATGGAGCAGTCCGTGGTGATGATGGGCTCCATCGCCGAGTTCTCCGGTTGCAGGCGGATATGGTCGGCCTCGCGGAAGAAGCGCTTGACGGTGGCGCCGTCGTCGATGATGGCCACGACGATATCGCCGTTGTTGGCCACCGGCTGCTCCTTCACAACCACGTAGTCGCCATCGTTGATGCCGGCCTCGATCATGGACTCGCCGCGCACCGAGAGCATGAAGGAGGGAGCATCGCCAACGATGTCCGTGGGCAGCGTAATGGTGTCGGTGATGTTCTCCTCGGCGAGGATAGGGGAGCCGGCAGCCACGTTGCCCACCAAGGGCACATTGACGAGCTTGCTGTAGGCGGCCGCGAAGGCCGTGACAGGGGAGGGAACCTCCTCGATGGGATAGGTAAGCGCGATGGAGCGGGATTTAAGGGGATCGCGCTTGATGAAGCCCTTGTCTTCCAGCGCCTTCAAATGCACATGGACGGTAGAAGGGGAGGAGAGCCCCAAGCTCTGGCACACCTCGCGCACTGTAGGGCCGTAGCCCTTCTCGCGAATGCACGCTTCGATGCAGTCGAGAACCGCCTGTTGCCGCTTGGTCACTTTCTGGGTCATAGCGCATCCTTTCACAAAAGCGTACATTTGTTTGAAAAATCTCTTGACGTGAACCTTTGTTCGCTCTATTATAACTGCGAACAAAGGTTCTACGCAAGAGGTCAGGAGTAAAAAATGGCACGCATCGAATTTTCCATAGCCTTCACGCTCAGCACCATCGCGTCATTTCTCATCTTCTTCGCCTAGAGCGTCGGGGCGGGTGTCGCGAAGGTAGCAATGTTTTGAAGAGGGGAGCGCACTAGGTCTGATAGGGTATGATAAGCAATTAACTTATCAAAGTGAGAAGGAGAACCTATGCGCTGTCCTTCCTGTGGCTATCAGGAATCGAAAGTCGTCGACTCGCGATCGGCCGACGACGGCGCCTCTATCCGGCGCCGTCGCGAATGCCTGCAGTGCGGCACGCGATTCACCACCTACGAGCGGCTCGCCGAAAATCCCATTCTCGTCATCAAGGCCGATGGTTCATCGGAGGTCTTCAATCGCGAGAAGCTCATGCGAGGATTGCTCATCGCCTGCGCGAAACGTCCCATCACGCCCGAGAAGATCGACGGGCTTATCACGAGCATCGAGGCAGAATTGCGATCGAGTCAGCGCAACGAGATCAAATCGCGCGATTTGGGCGATTTGGTGCTGGCCCGTCTGGCCACTCTAGATGACGTTGCCTACATCCGCTTCGCCAGCGTCTACAAGGATTTCCAGAATGTGGAGGAGTTCTCCGAGGCCCTGAAAGAGCTGGGCTGATCCATGGACGTTCTTTTCAAGCAGCTCGACGAGACCCTGGAAGCGCCCGCCTACGCCCGTCCGGGCGATGCGGGTCTCGATTTGCGCGCCGCCGAGGGCGGTACGCTTTTGCCCTTCGAGCGGGCACTCGTGCCCTGCGGTATCGCCCTAGCCATTCCCGAGGGCTATGCGGGGCTCATCATTCCCCGAAGCGGTCTGGCGGCACGACAGGGCATCTCCATCGTGAACGCCCCGGGGCTTATCGACAGCGGCTATCGAGGGGAGATCAAAGTTCCGCTCATCAATCTCGACCCAACGAAAGCGTTCAGCTATGAGAAGGGCGAGCGCATCGCCCAGCTTGTGATCATAGCTACCCCTTCTATTACTTTACATAACACTTATGAACTCCCGGAAAGCTCGCGCGGCGCGCAGGGCTTCGGGAGCAGTGGCCTTTCCTAGAAAGAGTGTCCTTTATGACCGATCATCGCGATTCGAAACCCAAAGAAACGCCCGAGCCCCAGCAGCTGGGAGCTCCGGAGACGACTCCCGGAAATCCCCAGCGACCCGAGCCGTCGACGGAGCCCTCGCAAGATCAGAGACAGGCGCTCATCGACGCCGACCTGAAATCCGCCCGCACGCTCTCGACGGTAGCGGCCATTGCAGGTCCGGTCTCCTTCATCATCGGCGGCGTGATGCTGAGCACGGTGGGCCTCGTCTGCGCCATTGTCGGCTTCGTTAAGATCAAGCACGTGATAGCCGATGTCGACGATCGCCAGAAGGTCTATGCCGTGACAGTACGCCAAACGCTTATCTGGGGTCTCGCCATCAGCGCCATTGCGCTCATCGTCAACATCGTCGGCATCGCGCTCATGATGCCCGTGCTCATGGAGGCCATGCAAACGGGAGACTTCACCTCGATCCTCGGCGAGGGTGCTACCATCACCGCACAGCCGTCCGACGGCAGCGGCAATGCCTGGGGCTAAGCGCCCTCCATATAAGGTAAAATGTTCCAAGTTGGAGGGCTTCTAAAAAGATTGACAAGAAAGGCTGATAATATGGATTATGTAAAATTGAAATCACGATTAGCTATACAGGGTTTTCTAGTGGCCCTCGCCGCTCTTTTGGCGCTTTCCGTTGGAATGATCGGGTTGGCCGGTTGCTCGGGCGGCACGAGCGATGAAGACGCCATCCGCGCGTCGCTCACGTCCGAGCTCGACAGCATCAAGAACATTGACGACGCGTTCGTCAACGAGTTCTCCGAGTCCATCGACATGAGCCAGCTTTCGGTCTACGGCATCGATGGCGTCGAGTTCATGAAGTCCTACCTGAGCGGCTTCGATTACGCGATCGACTCGATCAATGTCGACGGCGACAGCGCCACGGCCCAGATCACCCTTACTTGCAAGAGCTATACCGGCTACCTGCAGGCGCTGCAGACGGCCGTGGACGAGGTCACCGCCGATCCCGATGCTCTTGCCGCTCTCTCCAACGACGAGATCAACCAGAAGATCGGCGAGATCGTCATCGGCTCCCTCGACGGCGTCGAGCTGGCGGCCACCCAGCCCATCACCATCACCTACACCAAGGTCGACGGCACTTGGGAGCCGGCCTCGTCCACCTCGGGCGACATCGCGGCCGCGCTGATGACCAACTAAACGCGCCGTCAACGCGCAAACCCCTTGAAGGGCGCTCCATCGGGGCGTCCTTCTTCTATAATGCCAGGTAATCGATAACGCTTCTCACGACGAAAAGAGAAATCGAACATGAGTTCCCCTATGAAAACGAACGGCGGGGGAGCGACGACTCCCCTCTCCCCTCGCCTCGCACTTCAGCTGGCCGCGCCCCATACCTGGCCGGCGGCCATCATGCCCGTGCTCGTGGCCACCTCCTGCGCTCTGGCCAACACCGGGTCGCTGGACGTAGGCATGGCCTGGCTTCTGCTCCTCATCTGCATCCTCATGCAGGCGTCCGTGAACACCTTCAACGACTACTTCGACTTCATCAAGGGAACCGATACGGCCGAGGACAACGTGGAAGCCTCCGACTCGGTGCTCGTCTACAACGACGTCAATCCGCGCGCGGCCCTCGGGCTGGCCATCGGCTTTCTGGCCGTGGCCTTTCTGCTCGGCCTGTACGTTGTTTGGAAGACGGGCCCTGTTCCCCTCGTCATCGCGCTTATCGGAGCCGTCATCGTCGTGATGTACTCCGGAGGCAAGACGCCCCTCTCCTACCTTCCCGTCGGCGAGGCGGTGAGCGGCATCGTCATGGGAGGCCTTATTCCGCTGGCATGCTACCAGGTGCTCTCGGGCACGTTCACGTTCATGGCGCTTCTTTGGGCCACGCCCACGATCATCGGCGTGGGCCTCATCATGATGACGAACAACACCTGCGACATCGAGAAGGACGTCGAGGCCTCCCGCCGCACGCTGCCGGTGCTGCTGGGCCGGGAAAAGGCGCGGGGCCTCTACCACGCCCTCATGGTCGTCTGGGTTCTCGCCGTCCTCGCCATCGTCGGCATCTGGTTCCCCCGGGGCATCGTCGTGCTCCCCTTCTTGGCGCTCGGCTGCTACCCCCTCATGATGGGCCTGTGGAAAAATCCGCTCGCGGCGCCCACGCGCATCGGCGCCATGGGCCAGATCTGCAGCGTGAACGTGGCTCTGGGCGCGTTCTACGCCGCCGCCCTCCTGCTTTAGGAGCGCCAGGGAATTTGCACGAGATCGGGCAGTCCATCGCGAAAACGCTCCAGCGAGAAGTCCTTCAGCAGCTCTTCCGGCGTCGCCGGCGCCTCTTCGGGAACAAGCCCCGCCACCGCCGCGATATGTCCGATGACGGCTCGCGGGCTTCCGAACCGGGCCAGCAGCTCGTCTAAGGCCGCGTCCCGATCGCGTTTCGAGAGGCGCCGATTCTGCTCGGCCACGAGCAGCGGAACGTGCGCATAGGCGGGGTGCGGCAGCCCGAGAAGATCCTGGAGGTAGCGCTGCTGCGGCGTGGAGCAAAGCAGATCAACGCCGCGCACGACTGAATTGACGCCCTGGGCGGCATCGTCCACCACCACTGCCAGCTGGTAGGCGAACGCACCGTCGGAGCGGCGTATGAGGAAGTCGCCGCAGTCGCGGTCGAGCTTTTGCGCGTAGGCTCCCTGAACGAGGTCTTCGAAGGCGATCGTGCGGCCGTCCACGGCAACTCTCCAGCCCGGCGTGCGCCCCGCTGCCCGGCGCACCTCCACCTCCGCGGCCGACAGATGGCGGCAAGTGCCGGCATAGACGAGCTTCTCACCCCGGTGGGGCGCCGAGGCGGCGTGAAGGTCGGCCCGCGTGCAGAAGCACGGGTACAAAAGCCCCTGGGCCTCAAGGCGCGCGAATGCCTCGGCATAGGCTTCGTCGCGATCATGCTGGAAGTACGGCCCCTCGTCCCAGAAGAGGCCCAGGGCCTCGAAATCACGCTGGATCTGATCGATGTAGGCGGCCTTCGAGCGCTCGCGGTCGAGATCCTCGATGCGCAGCACCATGCGGCCGCCCTGGGACTTCGCCACGAGCCATGAGATGAGCGCGGCGTAGATGTTGCCCGCGTGCATGCGCCCGGTCGGCGACGGCGCGAAGCGGCCGACGACGGGTGTCGCCTCTGTCGCGCCGCTTTCCGTCATAGCCAATGAAACCTTTCCGACGCAGTCTTAAAACCGGGCTACTTCTCGCGCCGGTCGTCGACGTGCTTGGCCTTGCCGATGGCGCGCTCGATGCCGCCGGGCTCGACCAGGCGCACCTCTGGCGCCACGAGCAGCGTGCCCTTGAGCTTCTCGGCGATACGGGCGCGCAGGGCGTCCATGGCCTCGAAGGAGTCGCGGAAGGCCTCGGGGCGCAGCTCGGTCTCCACGATGAGCGCGTCCATGCCGCCGCGGGTCTCCACGATGATATGGTAATGGGGCGTGACCTCCTCGATGCCCGTGAGCACGTCCTCGATCTGCGAGGGGAACACGTTGGTGCCGCGGATGATGAGCATGTCGTCGGAGCGGGAGCGCACCTTGTCCATACGGGCCAGCGTGCGGCCGCAGGCGCAGGGCTCGGTGTGCACGGCGGTCAGATCGTGGGTGCGGTAGCGCAGCACGGGAATGCCCTGCTTGCAAAGGGGCGTGAGCACGAGCTCCCCCATCTCGCCCTCGCCCACCGGCTCACCGGTTTCCGGATCGATGACCTCCCACAGGAAGTGATCCTCGGCGATGTGCTGCTGGTAGCGCTCGGCCAGACACTCGCCGGAGACCCCCGGCCCCATGACCTCGGTGAGGCCGTAGTTGTCGGTGCAGACGATGTGCATGCGTCGCTCGATCTCGGCTTTCAGGCCCGGCGGGCAGGGCTCGCCACCGAAAAGGCCCACGCGCAGGGGGGACTTCTCCCAATCGTAGCCCATCTTCTCACCCACCTCGCAGATGTGCATGGCGTAGGAGGGCGTGGCCACGAGCACCGTGGTGCCGTAGTCCTCGATCATCTGGATATGGCGCTCGGTGTTGCCCGAGCCCGCGGGGATCATGGCGCAGCCCAGGCGCTGCAGCCCGTAGTGCAGGCCGAAACCGCCGGTGAACATGCCGTAGCCGAAGGCCATCTGGGCGATGTCCCCGGGCACGACGCCGGCCATCTGCACGAGGCGGGCGATGCACTCGCTCCACATGTCCATGTCGTCGTCGGTGTAGCCCACCACCACGGGCTTTCCAGTGGTACCCGACGAGGAGTGCAGCTCGCGGATGTCGTCCAGCGGCACCGCGAACAGGCCGAAGGGAAAGGTCTCGCGCAGCACGGCCTTGTCCGTGAAGGGGAGCTTGCGCACGTCCCCGAGCGTCTGGATGTCGCTCGGCGCCACGCCCATCTCGTCCAGCTTCTGGCGGTAGTAGGGCACGCGCTCGTAGGCGTAGGCCACGGTCTCCTTCAGCTTCTCCAGCTGCAGGGCGCGAATCTCCTCGCGGGAGGCGCACTCGATCTCCGGTTTGTAAATGGGCAGGGCGTCGAACCGTCCCGCTTCGGCGGCGGCCAGCGCCGCGCCCTTCTTTGTCACGTCGATGGGATCCATTGCCTCGCTCATGCGCCCTTACGCCTCCTTCGCGGCGCGCTCGGCGACGATGCGCGCGATGTCCTCTTGGGAAATGAGCTCCACCGGCTCGTCGGCCAGAAGCGCCTGGGCACGCTCCGGCTCGCTTGTGGAGAGCACGATGTAGGTGGAGATCATGGAATAGCTGTAGACCACGTTGATGCCGCATTTGGCGAGCACACCCATGACCCGCGAGAGCTCGCCGGGCTCGTCGACGAGCTTCAGGCAGATGACCGGCGAAACGACGCAGGCGCAGCCGGCGCCCTTAAGCGCCTCCATGGCCGCCTCGGGCTTATCGACGATAAAGCGGAGGATGCCGTACTCCCCCGTGTCGGCGGCGGAGAAGCCGCGCACGGAGACGCCGGCGCCCTCGAAGAGGTCGAGCACCCGGTTCATGTGCCCCGGGCGGCTGTTGGCGAATACGCTGATCTGGGAAACGGTCATGCTATTCTCCCTCCTCGTTCTCGATGACGGCTCGGCCCGCGCGCAGGGCGGCGAGGTTCGCCTCGACGGTCTTCTGCGGCACGCGCTCGGCCACGGTCTCCTCCCACACCTCGACGGGAATGTCGAGCCGGGCCGCCAAGGCCCCCACGAGCACCACATTGGCGCATTTGGCGTTGCCGGCCGCGCGCGCAATGGCATCGGCGTCGATGAGCAGCGCCCCCGCCTCGCGCAGGCGCTCCCGGGCGTTCTCGGGCATCGAGGCGGCACCAGTAAGTACCGGCAGGGGCCGGATGGCCACATCGTTGACGATGAGCGATCCACCCTCCTTGAGCTGGGGCAGATTGCGGAGGGCCTCGGTGGTTTCGAAGGCGACGACGACATCGGCGCATCCCGCGTCCGATACCATGGATTTCACGTCCTCGCCCACGCGCACCACCGTGGTGACGGCGCCGCCGCGCTGGGCCATGCCGTGGATCTCCGACACCTTCACCTGCAGCCCCGCCTTCATGCAGCTGAAGGCGAGCAAATCGGCGGCGAGGATGGTTCCCTGGCCGCCCACACCGCACAAAAGCACGGTCTTAGTGGCATTTTCCATGAACGGCCTCCTATTCCTTGACGATGGCGTCGAAGCGGCAGTACTGGGTGCAGTGGCCGCAGCCGATGCACAGCGCGGGATCGATGAGCGCACGGCCCGTCTCGTCGCGGCCGAGGGCCGGACAGCCCAACGTGACGCAGGCGCCGCAGGCCGTGCAGGAGTCGCTCACGAACAGCGGCGGCTCTTCGTGGCGCTCGAGCAGCACGCAGGGCGAGCGGAACACGATGACCGAGATGTCGTCTCTGCCCGTGGCCTCCTTGAGGGTCCGTCGCACGGCGGCGGCATCGTTGGGATCGACCACGCGCACATCCTCGACGCCGAGGGCCGCCACCACGGCCTCGATGTTCAACTCGCGGCTGGGCCGGTTCTGCAGGGTCACGCCGTTGAAGGGGTTGCCCTGGCGCCCCGTCATAGCGGTGGTGCGGTTGTCGAGCACGCACACCGTGCCGGCGCCGCGGTTGTACACCGTGGAGATGAGCGAGCTCAACCCCGAATGGGCGAACGTGGAGTCCCCGATGACGGCGACGATGGGACGATGCTCCGTGCCGGCCAGCGCCAGCTCGAAGCCGTGGGCCATGGAGACCGAGGCTCCCATGTCCACCGTGGTGTCCATGGCCGAGAGCGGCGGCAGGGCGCCCAAGGTATAGCAGCCGATGTCGCCGGTCACGATGGCCCGCATCCTCGAGAGCTCCTTGAACACGAGGCGATGGGGGCATCCCGGGCACAGCGCCGGAGGACGTCCCGGCAGATCGGTCGCAGCCGGCGCATGGGGCGGCTGCTCAAGGCCGAAGGCCGCGCGCACGAGCCCCGGCGACAGCTCGCCGGCCCGCGGCAGGGGGCACGGCGTCTCGCTCACCGGCACCCCGCAGGCCCGCACGGCGTCTTTGAGGTACTCCGAGCCCTCCTCCACGACGTACACGGCTTCGACGGAGTCGGCGAAATCGCGCAGCGCAGCCGCGGGAAGGGGCCAGGTGACCCCGAGTTTGAAGATGCTCGCGTCCGGGAGCGCCTCGGCCACGTGCTGGTAGGCCGCGCCGGCGCAGACGACGCCCACAGTGCCCTTCCCCTCTATCACCTCGTTGTAGGGGCAGGCTTCCACCCACTGGCGCAGCTTATCGATGCGATCCAGCTGCACGAGGCGGCGAGGCTTGGCGAAAGCGGGCATCATGACCCACTTCGCCGGATTCTTCTCATAGGACCTCGCCGGCGCCTCGGCGCGCTCCCCCGCCTCGACGGGCGTCTTCGTGTGGGAGATGCGCACGCTGGAGCGGATGATCACCGGCACGTCGAAGCGCTCGGAGATATCGTAGGCCTCGCGGGTGAAGCGCAAGGCTTCGGCGGAGTCGGCCGGATCGAGGCACGGGATGGCTGCGGCCTGAGCGTAGTAGTGCGAGTCCTGCTCGTTCTGGGAGGAGTACATGCCCGGGTCGTCGGCTGCCAAGATGACCATACCGCCGCCCACGCCGGTGTAGGCGGCCGTGAACAGCGGGTCGGCCGCCACGTTCACGCCCACATGCTTCATGGTGGCGAGCACCCGCGCGCCGGCGGCCGAGGCCCCGATGCCCACTTCCACGGCCACCTTCTCGTTCACGCACCACTCGGCGTAGACGCCCTCCTTCTTGGCGAAGGCCTCCAGCGTCTCCGTCGACGGCGTGCCCGGGTAGGCCACGCCGATGGTGCAGCCCGCCTCCCAGGCTCCCTGGGCGATGGCCTCGTTGCCGCTCATCAGCTCCATATGTCTCTTCCTCTCCCTTCGGCGGCCGCCGTCGCGCCCGCGGCCCTAATTCTCCTCGTACTGCATGCAGAAGGTGCCGATCTGAATGAAGTCGCCCGGACGCAGCGCACGGGCTTCCACGGAATCGTTGTTCACCCACACGCCGTTGAACGAGTTGGCGTCGCGGATGACGTAGCAGCCGTTCTCCTGCTCGATGGTGGCGTGCATGCGCGAGACGGTCATGTCGTTCAGGAAGATCGTGCACTGGGGACTGCGGCCGATGGTGACGGGCTCGCCTGTGAGCACGAAGCTGATGCCCACTTGCGGACCCCGCACGACGTTGAGCGTCGCACGGGTCGGGACGCTCTCCTCAACGGTTGTGGCTGGCGTCTCGCTCATGACGAGCGGCTGCATGGCCTGCGTGGCGCCGAGCAGCTTGAATCCGCAGGTGGGACACACGGTGTCGTTCGGTGAAATCTCGTGGGAACAAACGGGGCAGCGCTCGCTCATGGCCCACCTCCTTACTCGTTGGCGGCGTCTGCGGCGATGGCCGCAACGGACTGATGATCCTCGCGAGAGGATGACTTGCTGTAGATGAGGGGCGTCTCGTTGACGACCTCAGTCGGCGCCGGGGCGTCGTTGCCCCACAGCCGGTTCCACCAGATGCCGATGCCCTCGAGAAAACCAGGGGCCGGCGAATCCTCGCAGGCGATGAGGTCCTGGGAGGCGACAAGTTCGTTGCCCTGGTAGAAGTTGGCGACGCCCACGACATCCCCCGCGGCAACCGAACCGGTCAGCTCCTCGGCGACGATCTCCTGGCTCACATTGCCCTCGGGCGCGAACACCTCGACGGCCGCCTCGGGATCGGCGAAGGTGGCCGCCACCGTGCGGTCTGGCCACGCGCTGTGGGACACGCGGGCGATGAGCGGCACCTCGGCACCGCCATCAGCTGCAGAGGCCACGGTCTCGGGGCTGTGGGCCAGCGCATAGCTCACGCGGTTGTCGTAGACCCAGTTGAACAGCGTCTCGGTATCCTGGAAGCGCGCGTCCTCGGAGGGCGAGCCCAACACGATGGCGTACAGAAGGCCGTCGCCGCGATCGCACGCGCCGGCGAAGGAGTTGCCTGCCGCCTCGGTGTAGCCGGTCTTGATGCCGCAGGCGCCCTCGTAGGTGCCGAGCAGACGATCGGTGGATTGAAGGTCGATGACCTGGGGCTTGCCGTCGGCGCGCGTGACGGTGATCTGGGCGGACTCCTTCGACACGATGGAGCGGAACGTCTCGTTTCCCATGGCGTAGGCGCTCATGAGGGCGACATCGCGGGCGCAGCTGTACATTTCGTTGTCGTAGGCGCCGATGTCGAGCCCATGGGGGTTGGAGAACAGCGTCTCGGTCATCCCAAGCTCGGCGGCCTTGGCGTTCATGGCCGCCACGAAGGCCTCGTTGGCGGTCTGCGAATCGTCGGTCTTCATCCCCTCGCCCAACGTCTCGGCGATGGCGATGGCGGCGTCGTTGCCCGAGGGGATCATGAGCCCCGCGAGCGCCGCCTCAAGGGTGAGCGTGTCGCCCGCCCACAGGCTCGCCGACGACTCGCCCACCGAGGCGGCCTCCTGGCTCACCGTCACCGTGCTGTCCAGGGGCACGCCGGAGTCCAGCGCGACGATGGCGGTCATGATCTTGGTGATGGAGGCGATGTGCGACCGCTCGAGGGCGCCCCGCGAGAAGAGCACCGTGCCCTCGTCGTCCATGACCAGCGCGAAGGTCGCCGTGACATTCGGGCAGGCAACCGCCGGCAGCCCGCGCGCCTCGACGGAGGCGCCCAGGATCTCGTCGGTGCCGCGCACGTCGGCGAAGGCCCGTGCCGGCGCGCCCAAAGGCAGCGCCAGCAGCAGAGCCAAAGCGAAGCCGAGCGCCCGCCTTGACAGACGGGCGCCTCCTTGGTGCGCACTGCCGTTTTCGATGGGGCTAAGCAGGGTCAACGCAGTAAACCTCTTCCGGAGCCAGAACGGCGAAGCCCGCCTCGGCGAGAACCGCCTCGGCACCGTCGCCCTCGATCTTCAGCACGTCGACGGCCTTGCCGTCGGCGGTGCAGAAGCAGTAGCCGTACTCGATGTTCATCGAGGCCCCTTGGCAGAATCCGAGAAGATCGGCCAAAGTGCCGGGAGCATCCTCGACGGACACGGCGATGACCGGCGTGAGCGAGGCGCGGAAGCCCGCCTGAGCGAGCACCTCCACCGCGCGTTTCGGTGTGTCGCAGAAGATGCGAACGATGCCGAAATCGGCGGTGTCGGCGATGAACAGGGCCTTCATGTTGATGTCGGCATCGGCCAACGTGCGGCAGGCCGCGGCGAGCCGCCCCTTCTCGTTGGCGAGAAAAACGGTGAGCTGCGAAATCATTACTGGTTCTCCCCTCTCAGGTCGATGACGCGCTTGGCCTTGCCCTCGGAGCGCGCGATGGTCTTGGGCTCCACGAACTTGATGTCGACGGCCACCTGCAAGTTGCTCTTGAGGGCCGCGGCCAGACGGTTGCGCAGGTCCTCCAGGCGGCGCACCTCGTCGATCGGGAAGTCGGGCTCAGTTTCCACCTGCAGCTCCACATGGTCGAGCGGGCCGTTCATGGTGAGGATGATCTGGTACTGGGTGGCGATCTCCGGGAACTCGGTGATGACCTGCTCGATCTGGGACGGGAACACGTTCACGCCGCGGATGATGAGCATGTCGTCGGTGCGGCCCAGAAGACGCCCGATCTTGCGATGGGTGCGCCCGCACGCGCACGGCTCGGCGTTGATGGTGGTGACGTCGCGGGTGCGGTAGCGGATCATCGGCGAGCACTCGCGGGTCAGCGTCGTGATGACGAGCTCGCCCACTTCGCCGTCGGGGAGCACCTCCAGCGTCTCGGGGTCGATGATCTCGCAGTAGAACTGGTCCTCGGCGATGTGGAGGCCGCCGCGCTCGGCGCATTCCATGGCCACGCCCGGGCCCATGATCTCGGAGAGGCCGTACACGTCGCAGTACTGGATGCCCAGCTTGTCGGCGATCTCCTGGCGCATGTTCTCCGAGCAGGGCTCGGCGCCGAAAATGCCGCCGGAGATTTGGAACTCGGTGGCCGGGTCGTAGCCCATCTCGATAGCCGTATCGGCGATGAGCAGGGCGTAGGAGGGGGTGCAGGCCAAAATGTCGGTCTTGCAGTCCTTGAGCATCTGCACCTGGCGCTTGGTGTTGCCCGACGAGGTGGGGATGACGGTGCAGCCCATGGCCTCGCCGCCGGCATGCGCCCCCAGACCGCCCGTGAACAGGCCGTAGCCGTAGGACACCTGGATGGTGGAATTCTCGTCGCCGCCTACCATGGCGATGCCGCGGGCGAAGCAGTCGCCCCAATTCTTCAGGTCGTTGGCGGTATGCCCCACCACCGTCGCCTGGCCCGTGGTACCGGATGAGGCGTGGATGCGGGCCACGTCGGCGTTCTCGCGGGCGAACATGCCGAAGGGGTAGTTGTCGCGCATGTCCTGTTTCACGACGAAGGGGAACTTGGCGATGTCTTCGAGGCTTTGAAGGTCGTCGGGAGTCACGCCCGCCGCATCGAAGCGCTCGCGGTACAGCGGCACATTCTCGTAGGCGTTGCGTAACGACTCGCGCATGCGCTCAAGCTGCAGTTCGCGCAGCTCCTCGCGGGGCATCGTCTCAATCTCCGGTTGAAAGTACACTGGCTTCCTCCTTGTCCGCAGCTTCCTTGTCCGTATCTTCTCTCTCGCCTGTCGGCGTGTTCGGCCCCACGACGGTCACCTCATCGATGGGGGCGTAGTTTGAGGTGAAATCCTCCTCGTGAAGCAGGTTGCCCGCACGGTCGCGGACGGTGCGGTGCACGGTCACACTGCGCCCGTCGGCTCCGGCGGTCTTGACGTAGCGCGTGCCCTCGGGCTCGTTCTCGTCGACCTTGGTGCGCTTCTTGAAGGGCTCTCCGGTCTCCCAGTCGCCGGTCTGCGTGGAGACCACGTAGCCCGGATCGATACCGTACAGTGTAACGGTTAGGCTGGAATCGGTGTAGCGCGAGCGCATCAAAACATCCGAAGTGCCGTCATTGACCCATGTAAGGTCGAGGTCGGGGTACGCGATGGCGGCATCGCGGCCCGTGGGATAGCTGGAGATGTAGAGCGAGTGGTTGCGCCGCTCGGTCACGGGATAGCCCGCCTCGTAGACCGCGTTGAACACCGTGGTGGCCACCTGGCAGATGCCGCCGCCGATGGCGTCGTCGTACTCGCCGTTGATGATGGCGTGGGCCGCCTGGAACCCGGCCCCCTCGTTCGCCTCGCCCACCGTATCGTTGAACGACCACTCCCCTCCGTCGGCCCGGGCGATGGAGTTGTTCAGCAAGTCGGCCGCCGTGTGTATATTGTGGCGCCGATTGGCCGTGGAGGGGCTGTCGTTGTACTCGGTCGTGAACGAGGAGATCGGGGCGATAAGGCCCATCTCGAGCGCTTCGTCGAAGGTGGTCCGGGACGGAGCCTCGCCCCACTGGATGGCGATGGAAGGGGTATCGGAGCCGGGCGCCTCATCGCCGAACAGGGCGCTTTGGGCCTGCGCCGCCGCATCGGCGGTATGGGGATAGCGCGAGCCCTCGCGGGCGCTGACCCATACCTCGCCGCCATCGACGTCGAACGACACCGTGGCCGCAGAGGTGTAGCCCGCGTCGCGAATGAGCCCGAGCAGCCCCGAGGCCGCCTCGGTCTCGTCAAGGTAGGGAACCAGGGCGAAGCCCTCCCTGCGCTCTTCCACCCGGGTGCGCACCCACGCGCCCAGATCCGTTGCCCCCAGCGGCCACTCGGTCTGCTCGAAGGAGAAGGCGCAGCCCCGATCGAGGGCCGCCTGAACCTCGTCGGCGACCCGGGCGGCCTCATCGGCGCCGATGCGCACGTCCGACTCATCGGGCGTCGCCACGATGACGACCTTGTCGGACGCCTCGCCGAGAAAGCCCTCGGAGAGCTGACGGGCCACCGAAGGGCGGTCGATGGCCTTGCCGCCGTGGCCCTCGGTGACCGATACCGCGCCCTGATCGATGGCGATGCCGTAATCGAGGCGCGGCTCGCCGGCAGATTCATCGATGGAGGAGCACAGCGCCTCTAAGGCCTCCTCGTCGAAGGAAAGGGCGACGTCGACGGAAACGCCGCTGCGCGCCGCCTCCATACGCTCCGCAAGACCGCCTTCTCGGCCCACAGCGAAGGCACGGGAGACCGCCTCGTTTACGGGAAGCCTCGCGCCCAGCGTGCCGCTCTCAGCGACCCACACCTGCTTGTTGGCTCGGGCCTCCTCTAAAGAGAGCTGCTCGGCCTGGGCGTCCTGCTCGGCAAGCTCGCTTTCCACATCAAGGGTGTCGCGAGCCTCCTCGCTGGCGAAGATAAGCGCCCGGCCATCGGCAACGCGAGGCTCGTAGAAGGAGCTCACGGCGCGACGGGCCTCCTCCTCGGTCATGCCGGAGACGTCCACCTCACCCACCGACACGCCGTCGTAGATGCGGGAGCCGTTGACCGCGCCGTCGATGGCCCAGGCACCGCCGACGAGCGCGAAAAGCGCCAGCGCGACCGCCAGGGCAATGCGGGGCCCGAGGGCTCGGCGCTCGGCGGCGGGACGGTTCGAAATTCCAGAACGGCCCGCACTCGCGCCTCGCGGGGCGCCGGGGTTGCGCGGAGCCTTGGCCTGCGAAACCGTGGCACGAGAACGATTCGACGGAGATGCGGCACGGCGCGCTGTCGTCGCGCCGCCACCGCGCTTCGCCGTGGCGCCGGCGGCCGCGCCACCGTTGCGCGGGGTTACCGCCTTCGAAAAGCTCTTCGGTCTTGTTGCGGCCCGCGCCGACGGACGAGATGCGGATGAGGAGGGTCGAGCAGAGGAAGACTGCGCTGTTACGGAAGAGGACGATCGAACGGTGCCCTTCGGATGCGAAACGCGGTTCGACGGCATGACGATGCGCCGCTCGGCCCTCGCCCGCGCACGGCGCTCCTCGCTACTCGGACGCTCGTCGGAGGGCCTACGCGTCGCCATGGGCGCTCGAACTTTCCGAAGCGGCCTCCTTGCGGCGTCTCAGCTCGGCGGCCAGGGCGCGCGCCGCCGCCACGGTGTAGTAGATAGTGACGCCGAGAGACAGGATGAGCCCCGCGTAGATGAACCAGATGCCCCAGGAGACGGCCTCGCCGTTGAACCCGGGCAACCAGGAGATGTCGCAGCAGCCCAAACCGGGGATGAGCGGCGCGTTCAAGAGAAGCCCGGCAAAGCCGACGAACAGAAACGTCGTGGCGAACTTTCCCGGGTAGATGACGGGCACACGGATGCGGTAGCGCGACAGAAGCCACGCGCCCCCGATGAGCAGATAGGCGTCGCGCAGCACCACGACGACGATGACCCACAGGGGGATGCGGCCGACGAGGAACACGCCGAGGACGCCGGTGATCATGAGGATGCGATCCACCGCCGGATCGAGGAGCTGACCGAGCTTGGACACCGTGTGGGTGCGCCGGGCCAGCTGTCCGTCGATGAAGTCGCTGGCGGCCGCGGCGGCGAAGACGAGGGTGGCGGCGAGATTGAAGCCGGAAAGGAGAAGCCAGAGATAAACCGGCACGAGACAAAGACGCACGAAGGAGACGACGTTGGCCGCCGTGAAGATCTCGCTCGTCACCTGCTCGGGGATCCCTTCCCCATCTCGCTGCCCTTCGGCCATGAGGCGCCCAGCTCCTTCCTTACAAAAACCGGACCCTCGTCGAGGGTCCGGCGCACGTGCCGATAACGGCATATTCTAGCAGAGCGGCAAGCCCTTCTCAGACTCACCACGAAACTTAACGACCAGTTAAGCTTACGATTCCGTCACCGCCACCTTCGGGTCGGGAACGGACACCACGCGGCAGGATTTCGCGGTGGCGATGGGCGTGTAGGCCGGATCCATGGTCAGGCAGTGCTTGGGGCAGACGCGCACGCAGGTGCCGCACTGCACGCAGCGGAACGGATCGATGGACCAGGTGCGCTCCTTCTTCTCCACCACAATGGCGTCGGCGGGGCAGTTCTTGGCGCAGATGCCGCACAGGATGCACACGCTCGCGTCGTTTTCGATATGGCCCTTGAGCCCCGCAGGGGCCGGTTTCTGCTCGAAGGGGTACAGCACGGTCTCGGGCTTCTTGAACAGAGAGCCGAAGGTCATGCCGCCCAGTTTGAAGCTTCCCATGCTCGCCTACCTTTCCGTGCAGCTGATGCAGGGGTCGATGGTCAGGATGATCATATTGACGTCGGCCAAGTCGCACCCTTTCAGGGCCACGGTCATGCCGGCGAGGTTCTGCGAGGTGGGCGTGCGCATACGCATGCGCTCCAGGTTCTTCGACCCGTTGCCGCGCGCGTAGTAGTAGCACTCGCCACGGGGCTGCTCCAGCACGTTGGACGCCTGGGCTCCATCGGCCGGCGCGCCCTTCACCGCCACCTCGATGTCGCCGGCGGGGATCTTCGCGCCGAGCTCCTTGATGATCTCGATGGACTGCAGCACCTCCAGGCAGCGCACCTTCACGCGGGCGTAGCAATCGCCCTCGGTGGCCGTGATGGGCGCGAAGTCCGCCAGATCTCCGTAAGCGCCGCGCCCGAAGGAGCGCACGTCGTAGGGCAGGTTGGAGGCGCGGGCGAAGGGGCCCACCATGGAAAGCGCCGCCGCGTCCTCGGTGGTGATGTGTCCCACGCCCACCGTGCGGTTCTTCACCGAGGTGTCCGTAAGCAGCGTGTTCATGATCTGCGTGTACTCGTCCTTGATACCGTCGAGCACCGAGACGATCTCGGCCATCTGGCTCGCGTCGATGTCGCGCACCACACCGCCCACCTTCACCACGGACAGGATGACCCGTCCCCCGGTGGTCTTCTCGAACAGGTCGAGCACGCGCTCGCGCAGGCGCCAGCAGTGCATGAACATCGACTCGAAGCCGAAAGCGTCAGCGGCAAGGCCCAGCCACAAAAGGTGCGAGTGGATACGAGACAGCTCGTGCCAGATGACGCGCAGATACTCGGCGCGCTTGGGCACCTCCACCCCCATAAGGGACTCGACGGTCTCGGCGTAGCCGAGGGAGTGCCCCATGGCGCAGATGCCGCAGATGCGCTCGGCAATGTAGATGAACTGGTTGTAGTCGCGGGTTTCCACGAGCTTCTCCAGGCCGCGGTGCACGAACCCGATCTGCGGGAGCACGTCCACGACGGTCTCGTCCTGCACCACCAGATCGAGGTGCAGAGGCTCCGGGAGCACCGGGTGCTGGGGCCCGAAGGGAATGACGGTCGCCTTACTCATGCTATTCTCCCTTCCCTTCTGCGGCCTTTCGGGCCTTGGCTTCCATAGCGGCGCGCACTTTCGCGGCCTTCTCAGGGTCGAGCCCGGCGATCTTGGCCTGGATTTCCTCCTCGGTGGGGCCGGTCGGCGCCTCGGCCGGTGCGGCTGCCTTCGCCTCCTTGGCGGCCTTGGCCGCGGCGATCTTCTTCGCCTTCTCGCGCGCCGCCAGCTGCTCGGGGCTCACCACGGTCATGGGGGCCTTCTCCGCCAGCTGGTAGAACATGCCGCCGAAGTCGATGGCGATGTCGCTGATGGCCACATCGAACAGGTCGTGGATCTCGTTCTCGCAGACGAAGGCCTCGAGGTACAGATCGGTGATGGAGGGCACCACGTCCGTCTGCTTCACGCCGCTCACGTTGAAGTTGGCGAGACGCCCGTCCTTCATGTAGGAGTAGACGAGGTCGATTCCTTCCTCGGTGTTCACCGCGAGGATCTGCACGTAGCGCCAGCCCTCGGCATGGCGCGCGGCCGCCAAGTCGTGCACGCCGGCCAGCGGCAGCTCCTCGAAGGTCTGCTCAAAGGTCGTCATTTCTCACGCTCCCTTCTTGGCAGCGGCCAGGGCCGCCGATTTCTCGTCGAGCTTCGCCACGCCGGCCACCACGGCGTCGATGATCTGCTCCGGGCGCACGGCGCAGCCCGGGGCGTACACGTCGACGGGGATGGCCTTGTCCACGCCGCCGATGACGTTGTAGCAGTCGTGGAAGACCCCGCCGGTGCAGGCGCAGATGCCGCAGGCCACGACCACCTTGGGCTCGAGCATCTGGTCGTAGATCTCGCGGACGACGCCGATGTTCTGCTCGTTCACGCTGCCGGTGACGAGGAAGATGTCGGCGTGCTTGGGATTGCCCGTGTTCACCACGCCGAACCGCTCGCCGTCGAAGCCGGGGCACAGCGTGGCCAGGACCTCGATGTCGCAGCCGTTGCAGCTGGAGCCGTCGTAGTGGATGACCCAGGGCGATTTCGATGCGAATGCCATGTGCCTACCTCCTTACAGAAACGCGAGGAACGCGACGTTCACACCGCCGGCGATAAGGGCCACGAGCCACGCCGACTTGAACATGAACTGCCACTTCACGCGCGCGAAGTTGTTGTCGATCCAGATCTCCAGGAAGTACACCAGAAGCACGATGAGAATGGCGACCAGAATGGAGACGGGGTTCGCCCACAGGAAGAACATGCCGATCCAGCCGAGGAACAGCACGTTCTCGCACCAGTGCATGATCTCCACCATGCCAAGCGTCGGCCCGCTCATCTCGGTGGTCATGCCGCGCACGATCTCCTGATGGGCGTGATGCGACATGGACAGGTCGAAGGGCGACTTGCGCAGCTTGATGGTGAGGATGAAGAGCACGCCCAAGAACACGAGCCAGATGGTGCAGATGATCGGGTGGTCGAGCTGGAGCACCTCGGCCACGTCGAAGGAGCCCGAGGCCTGGAAGAAGGCCACGGCCATGAGCAGCACCATGGGCTCGTAGCTCATCACCTGCAGCGTCTCGCGGGCCGCGCCGATCTCGGCGTAGGGGCTGCGCGTGGAATAGGCGGCCATGATGAAGAACAGGCTCGACAGCGTGATGACGAACACGCACAGAAGCAGGTTGCCGCCGGAGTAGAAGATGCCGCCGGCGATGAGCGCGAACAGCAGGGCGCAGGCCACGTAGACGCCCTCGACGGAGTTGACGGAGACGCGCTCCTTCTCGAAGAGCTTGCGCACGTCGTAGTAGGGCTGCAGAAGCGGCGGCCCCACGCGGCCCTGCATGCGGGCCGAGATGATGCGGTCCAAACCGGCCAGGAGGCACCCGACGACGGGGCCCGCCACGGCGAACAGGAGGGTGCCGATGAGTGTCGTAAGCAAAGTCATGAGATCACGCCCTTCCTAAAAGCCCATCGGGCCCGCGACGATGGCGATCACGAACGCGGCGGCCATGATGAGCGTGTTGAACGCCACGCCGACCGGGGCGATACGGGCCTCGCCGAACACGGATTCCATGTACCAGTTGCGCGTCGTGGCCTCAGTGGTGCCCGACAGCGAGTTCTGGAAGGCGCGGGAGTCGTTGTCGCGGCTGATGCCGGCCAGATAGACGTTCGCCCGACGCGACTTCTGCTTCGATCCGAGGCCGGCGAACAGCACGGCCACCACGATAACGGTGCAGATGGAGGCGAGCCACAGGTTGTCCGTGGCGATGTCCTGGCCGAGCATGCCGTAGACGCTGGCCACGTAGGGCTCGACGAGCGTCGAGGAGATGAGCGGCAGGAACACGCAGGCCAGCACGAGCAGGCAGGCCATGAGCAGAAGCGCCGCCCATTCCGTCGGCTTCACCGTGACCTCCACGTTCTCCGGCTCGCCGGCGATGCCGGAAAGCTTGCCGAGCCATTTGGCCCAGAACATGAACGTGGCGGCGCTGCCGAAGGCCAGGATGATGATGAGGGCGACCTGGCGGGTGTCCACGAAGGACACGAGCGTGGCCCACTTGGCGAGCAGCATGCCGAAGGGCGCGATGAACATGCACATGATGCCGAGCATCATGAAGCGGGCCAGGCGCGGCATGCGGTCGAACAGAAGGTCCATGGACTCGATGTCGCGGCTGCCGATATGGTGCTCGGCGGTGCCGACGCACAGGAACAGAAGCGACTTCGCGATGGCATGGAACAGGATGAGGAAGCACGCGGCCCATACCGCCTCGGCGGTGCCCACGCCGGCGCAGGCCGTGATGAGGCCCAGGTTGGCGATGGTGGAATAGGCCAGCACGCGCTTGGCGTTGGACTGCGAGATGGCCATGAACGAGCACAGCGCGAAGGTGATGCCGCCCACCAGCATGACCATGACCGCCGGCGCCGGCGACACATGGAACACGGGCGCCAATTTCACCAGCAGAAAGACGCCGGCCTTCACCATGGTGGAGGAGTGCAGAAGCGCCGAAGTGGGAGTGGGGGCCACCATGGCGCCCAGAAGCCAGGTCTGGAACGGCATCTGCGCCGCCTTGGTGATGCCCGCGAAGGCGAGCGCCGTGACGGCCAGGCCGGTCAGGGCCGGGTTGTTCTGGCCGATGACGAGGAACTCGTAGAACGAGAACGTGCCCACGGTGAGGGCGCAGCACCACAGCGCCACGAGGAACCCGAGGCCGCCGGCCAGGTTCATGATGATCTGGCGGAAGGCGTTGGCGATGGCCTCCTCGGTGCGGGTGTAGCCGATGAGGAGGAACGAGCAGAGCGTCGTGACCTCCCAGCCGGTGAACATCCACTCCATGTTGTTCGAGAACACGATGACGTACATGGCGGAGAGGAACACGAACATCAGCGCGAAGAACATCGGGCGGCGATCCGGCGCCCCCTCGGGCTCATGGGCCTGGAAATCCTCCATGTAGCCCAAAGCGTAGATGCAGATGCCGCTTCCCACCACGCCGATGATGAAGGTCATCAGAAGCGAGAGCGAGTCGAAGTACAGGCCGTAGGGCACCTCGATGCCGTGGGAGAACATGAACTCCAGGATGAGCGTGCCGACTACCTGCACGCCCGCGAGCACGGCGGCCCACAGGTTCTTGTAGCGCACGGCGAACCACACGATGACCGCCGCGATGGCCACGGAGATGCCCGTGCAGATAAAGTCGATGGCCATGCTCTCGAACGCGAAGAGCGTGCAGCCCGCCCCCAGGTTCATGACCACGAGCACGACCGACGCCAGCGCGATGGCAACGCCCGACGCGCAGACGATGAC
Source organism: uncultured Adlercreutzia sp. (assembly GCA_902478715.1). GTDB lineage: Bacteria > Actinomycetota > Coriobacteriia > Coriobacteriales > Eggerthellaceae > Adlercreutzia. The sequence goes on along the minus strand of CABSMC010000011.1, from coordinate 2,679 downwards.
ACGGCGCGGCCCCTCTTGCCGCACGAATAAGAGCGCGGCGGCCACAATGAGGGGGAACACGATGAGGAAGCCGATCAGTCCGAAACTGAACTCCATTCAGGATCCTCCTAACCTAATATATCGGCCTCTCCGCAGCCTCTTAATTTTCTGCGACGAGGCGAGATCCGTCGGATCCTGCTCCTTACCATAGCAAAGGAGGCGCAGGTAATCGCGCCTCCATCCCCCGACTCATGAGCAATACTCGGTAAAAGGGTCATCGTAATTGTGCGGTTGATCAATTTTCGCGAGACCTCATCCGCTCGCGGCCGAATCGAACCGTCGGCCCAGAAAGGCGCCGGCCGCGCCGCCGACCAACGACGGCAAGAGCCACGCGAAACCGTAGGCGTACAGCGGAGCGGCCTCCACGAACGCGAAGGCGCCGGTGAGGTCGTGCACGGTAAGCACGAGGCTTGCCGCCACCGCGCCCAAGGCCGCGCCCTTGAACACCCAGGTGCCGCGCAGGTGCTTGCGGAACAGCAAAAGCACCACCGTCGTCATGAATGGCGGACAGACCACGGACAGAATCGGGCTCGCCAAGGCGATGATGTTCGTAAGACCGAGATTGCAGATGAGCAGCGCCGCCACGACGACGACGATGAGGGCCGTCCGGTAGCTCACCCGCCGCATGGTGATGCGCTCGACGTAGTCGGCCGTAGCGCCGCACAGCCCGATGGCCGTGGTGAGACAGGCCAGCCCCACGACGATGCCCAGCACCGCCACGCCGGCCTCCCCCATGAGCTTCCACACGATCATGGTGATGAGCTCGGCCTGGCTGACCGTGTGCGGCACGACGCTGGCGGACGTGGCGCCCAAGTAAGTAAGGCCGCCGTAGATGACGGCGAGCAGCACGCAGGCCACGAGGCTCGCCCGGGCCGTGACGCGCATCTGGTCGCGCTTCTCGCCGTAGCCGGCGGCCCGCACCGACTCCTGCACGAGGATGGAGAACCCGACGACCGCGAGGATGTCCATGGTCTGGTAGCCCGCGAGCACCCCGTCGGCAACGACGGTGTCCGTCTCGGGGGCGCCCACCGGGCCCAGCGGATTCACGATGCCGGCGATGACCATGACCACGATGCCGGCCACCAAAAGCGGCGTGAGCACCTTGCCCACCACATCGATGATGCGCGTCGGCTTAAGCGTCAGCAAAAGCACCACGGCGAAGAACGCAATGGAGAACGGGAGCAGCCCGATGGCATCGCCGAACCAGGGCGCGATGGCCATCTCGAAGGTAGTGGCGGCGCAGCGCGGCGGAGCGATGAGCATGCCCACGCACAGGATGGCGGCGGTGTTCAGCGCCAGACCGGCCTTCTTGCCCAGGGCGTTTTGGATGGAGAGGATGGAGCCGCCCGCGTTGTTGATGGCGAACACGCCCACGCAGGAGACCACCACGTCGAAGAACACGAAGCACGCTAGGCCGAGCGGCCACAGCTCGCCCGACTCCATGCCGAGGTACGGCGGGAAGATGAGATTGCCGGCGCCGAAGAACATGGCGAACAGCGCCAAGCCGACGACCCGCGCGTCTTTGTTCACGGGCACCTCCCCTCTCTCGTCGTCGACGCGGACGTTTTCGCATCTATTGTCGATGAATGGAGGGGTCATGATGACGCATCGGCAGCGCAGTTACCCGCCCAATGCCGAAGCGGCACGAAATCGTCACGGACGATGGAAAGTGCCTGGATTTTTCACGGAACGCGCCTCTGGGCGACCGTGAGCCGAGGCAACGAAAAGCCACGCCGATCCGAGATCACCCAGCAGCAGGGCTATCGGATGGCGTCGCGCCGCCTCGGAAAGCGCGATAACGAGAGCGCCCTCCTTGACGCCCTCAAGCAAGGTCGACATGTCCAACTCGCCAAAGAAGGCCTCACGCTGCGCATCGGCGTCCTCCCCCTCGCCGTCAGCCAGCACGATGACATCGGCACCGGCGACGAGCTGGGCCGCGACGTCGGCCGTCTCGCGCTGGAGCACGCGCAGCTCCCCCACCGGAAGATCAGCCTTCACCAGCGCCGTGGCCAGATCCATGGCGAGGTTCTCGGTGTACGTGTCGTTCTCCGGCTCTGCGGCGATCATGAGCAGCCGCGGGTTCTCGGGCCACTGGTCGCGCACGGCCTCGGCGAGTCCGGCGCCCTCCCGCAGCGTGGCGAACCGGTACATCCCGCGAATCTCGTAGTCCATCGGCTCCGGTGCGACGATAACTTCCATGGGTGCCTCCTCGTTGCGCCGTAACTCAAACGACGGCATCTAAACTGGTTTGCAAATAGCCTACCATTTCGAACGCGCTGCAATCATCGAGTATTTCTATTGCATTATTGACCTCCGATATAATTGCGAAAGGTAGTCAAGGGACGGGAAAACTGGGGAACCTCAGGCCTCAGGGCTCTTCCAATCAGCCAAAGACCGTTCGGAAAAAAATCTCTTGCAATGATGCACCGGTCGGGTTATCATGGCAAAGCTGCTTGAGCGGAAGCTCGAAAGCAACAACGGGTTGTGGCGCAGTTTGGTAGCGCACTTGACTGGGGGTCAAGGGGCCGCAGGTTCAAATCCTGTCAACCCGACCAGAACTTAGAGAGCCGGCATCATGCCGGCTCTTTTACTAGTAGCGCGTATTCAGAGCTAACGGGCAAGCCAGGAATTAGATCAGCG
>CABSMC010000010.1 GCA_902478715.1 uncultured Adlercreutzia sp. | reverse complement strand
CCCGCCCCGAAATCGGAGCGGGCCGCTAAGCGTATGGCGACCGTAAAGTTACCGCCATCATTTCGGAAACGGTGCCCGGTGAGCTATCCCTCTACCAGCTGAGCAGTTCGTAACCGTCCTCGGTGATGACGAGTTGGACCTCCCATTGGGCCGTGAGCGACCGATCGGCGGTGCGGACTGTCCAGCCGTTGGGGTCGGTCATGTCGATCTCCTGGGCGCCGGCGTTGATCATGGGCTCGATGGTGAAGCAGAGCCCCGGCACGAGAATGGGCCCGGTGCCTGCTTCCGTGACGAAGCTCACGAAGGGGTCCTCGTGGAACTCCAGGCCGATGCCGTGGCCACCGAACTCGCGCACGACGGTGTAGCCATGCTCGCGGGCGTAGGCGTTCACGGCGGCGCCGATGTCGCCCAAGTGGCCCCAGGGCTTGATGGCGTCCAGCCCCACCTGCACGGCCTCCTTCGTGACGCGCACGAGATCGGCTGCTTCCGGGGACACCTCGCCGATGCAGAACATACGGGAAGAGTCCGAGAAGAAGCCGTCTTTGATGGTGGAGCAGTCGATGTTGACGATGTCGCCCTCGCGCAGCACCTCATCAGGGGAGGGAATGCCGTGGCAGACCACCTCGTTAACCGAGGTGCACACCGACTTCGGGAAGCCTTCGTAATCGAGCGGCGCGGGAATGGCGCCGTGCTCCACGGTGTAGTCGTGTACCCACTGGTCAATCTGCTCGGTGGTAATGCCCGGCGCGATGCGCTCGGCCACGTAATCCAGCACGCCGATGTTCACCTCGGCGCTGCGCTTGATGCCCTCGATCTCGGCCGGGGTCTTCAGCAAATCGCGCGGCGGCACTTCCTCGCCGGTCTCGGCGAGCTCTTCCAGGCGCTCGTCGAAATCGAGGTGGCATTTCTTGTACTTCTTGCCGCTGCCGCACCAGCACTCGTCGTTGCGCCCCGGGCTCTGAAGACCGTCGTACATTGAGACTCGCTCCTTTATCGTGTGCGCCTGCGGGCGCTTCTGTGGTTGCGGTCTCCATGGTACTACAAGTTCGCCAAAGCGAACCTGCTGGTTTGCCTCGGCGGGTTCATTGCGAGACGGGATGAAGGGCTTGCGCGACTCTATCGATCGGTTGCGGGTATCTCCAGGGCGCGGTAGAGGCGGTCGGGCACGAGGCTCACCAAATCGTCGGTCCAGCGCGCAAGATCGGTGGGCTCATCGGAGCGGAACCAGTCGTTCATGACCTCGCATTCCAGCTTCGAGAACACCTCCACGATGAAGCGCAGGTTGTCGTTCACCTCGACATGGCGGTAGTTCTCCAAGGTGTCGAGAAGCACGGCCTTGCGGTTTTCTGGCATGATGGTCTGCCCGAAGGGCGTGTTGATCGAATACTGGATGGACTCACGGAAGAAATCGCGCTCCTGGGCGATGAGCCGCAGATGGTGGTAGTAGCCCGTTTTCCAATCGATGGTGCGGCCGATCTCGTTCAAATAGAACTGGCGGCAGAAGATGGAGTACCACCAAGGGATGTCGTACTTGCTCTCGAAGTGCCGGTAGAAGGTCTGTCGCGAGATGCCGGCGTTGCGGCAGATCTCGGCCACGGTAATCTGATCGAGAGATTTGTTCACCGCATGAAGAATTTTCATCTTGATGCTCAAATCGGGGGAATTGAAGATGTTCTCGCCCAGGGTGAGGTCAGTGATCATAGGAGTGCCGCCTTCTGCTCGTTTCGGGTATGCATCCGGGGGTTGGTCATGTCCTCCTTAAACGCATAGTACCTGATCGCTGTGGCTGTATTGATGACAACTGAAGGTGAACGTCAAGAGAACCATGATGCGGTTTCCCCCTTGTCGCAATTTTGTGACATTATTGCCAATTTGTCCTCCGCTTCAAACAAAAACCCGCTGACATTCTGTTTCGAGGAACAGGGTTTGCGACTCGACCTTTGCGTTCGCCTACGACTGGGCCGCACAATTCTTCTCATAGGGGAAGGTGCTTCCAATGAGGCGTCTTCGAAATCGAATGGGAAGAGGGTTCCTATGAACGAAAGGGCGAAGTACAAGCTCATCGGATTTATCATGATGTTCTGCTCGTCATCTTTGATGGGCGGCATCGGAGCGTTCACGCGCTTCATTGACGCCCCAGGCGACTTCGTGTCGTTCTGGCGCAACTTCGCGGGCCTTATTGCGCTCACGATCATCTTCTTGTTTATCGGCGGCTTCAAGAAGGTGAAGGCTACGCGATTCTCGGGCATGATGCTGCTTTCGGGCATCTTCTTGGGGCTGCTTTCCGGCCTGTACTGCCTGTCCACCCAGTACACGACGTTGGCGAACGCGTCGTTCCTCATTTACACCGGCCCCATTTACTCGACGATCCTTGCGGCGATCTTCCTCAAGGAAAAGATTGATTGGCGTGGCATTCTTTGCATCATCGCCGTGGTAGTCGGCATGCTGTTCATCGTGGGCATCGTCACTCCCGAGGGTCTGACGCTCGACCTCGATCCCACCTATACCTTCGGCAACGCCATCGCATTCGCGTCGGGCGTCGCCTATGGCCTCTACCTGTTCTTCTCCCGCTATCGTGAGGATTGCGACTCGAACGTGCGCTCCTGGTGGAACTTCTTGTTTGCGTCGCTGGCCATTCTCGTGCTCCTGCTGTGGCATAACTTCTGCCTGCAGCCGCTGTCCTATACCGAGAAAGTGAATGGCGTGACGCAGGTCGACGCCGCTGGCCAGATCATCACGCACCCCTGGAACATGTTCACCATGCCGCTCGATTCCTGGCTGTGGCTGATTGCCGCCGCTCTCATCACCGGCTTCGGCGCGTTCTATCTGCTCACCCATGCCACCAAGCGCCTGAAGGCCGGCGAGCTGGCTGCCATCTCCTATCAAGAGACCATCATGGCGTCGCTTCTGGGCCTGTGCCTGTTCGGCGAGACCCTGACCGCCTTCCAGCTTATTGGCGGCGCGCTCATCGTTATCGGCGGCGTGAGCCAGATCGTCTTCACCACCAGTGCGGCGAACAAAGAAGTCAACGATGCCGCTGTTGATGGCGAAGTGGCCCTGGCGGCCCAAGTGGGAGCCGGCGGTGCGGGCTTCATCGATGCGAACCCGGATGGAATGGATCCGAAGCTGGCTGCTATGGCCGACGGCGCCCAGAAAGCTGCCGACGCTTACGATCGGGACCATCCCGACGCCGACGACCGCTAAGTCCCCTGCTTTCGCGGAGGGTCTGGCTGGGGAAGTGAGAGCCCGGCCCTCCGCTTACGCACTTGCCAAATGGGTCTTTTTGGGAGGGAAGGCCCCTGCTTTCAAGGAGTGACTATGAAAAACTCTGTATTCATGGAAGAGATGGACGCCTTTACCTACCGCGAGAAGCTCGCGAAGGATGCCGTCGTCTTCATCCCCGTTGGTGCGCTCGAACAGCATGGCAGCCATATGGCCATGTGCGTGGACGCCGCTCTTACCAAGGCCATGGCCGGCGCGACCGCTGAGGCGCTCACGGCCGATACGGACGGCGCGCTCGAGGGTATCGTGTGCTCGGCCATCAATTTCGGCTATCGTTCCCAACAGCGCAGTGGCGGCGGGTTCCACCTGTCGGGCACGACTTCGCTGTCGGGTACTACGATCATCTCTTTGGCCCGCGATATCTGCTATAGCCTCATCGAGGACGGCGCTCGCAAGATCGTGTTCATGAACGGCCATTACGAGAACTATCAGTTTATCTTTGAAGGCGCGGAGCTGGCTCTCGAGAAGGCATCGGCCGAAGGCATCAGAGACGTAAAGATTCAGCTTTTGTCCTACTGGGATTTTGTTGACGATGCCACCATCCAGGAACTTTATCCCGATGGCTTCACGGGTTGGGATTTGGAGCATGCCGGCGTGATGGAGACGTCCCTCATGCTCTTGTTCTATCCCGATTTGGTGGACATGGATCGCATCGATCCCGCGCTGTACACGGGGTTGCCCGCCGAGCTTCCCAATTACGATGTGCTGCCTATTGTGGCCGACTACACGCCGCCTTCGGGCTGCTTGTCTCATCCTGGTGCCTCTACGCGCGAGAAGGGCATCATCCTGCGCGACGTGGCCGTGGCCAATATGGTCATCGCTATCGAGGACGAATTCAGCGGAGCGGGTGATTTCCATGAGGACTAACGATGACGCGCCCGCGGTCGCCCCTGTCGCCCGCGAGCCCCATGGCGATTTGAAGCGCGTTGCCGCCTCGTCGTTTCTGGGGAACTTCATCGAGTGGTTCGACTATGCCACCTATACGTACTTTGCTATTACGATCGGTCAGGTCTTCTTTCCCGGCTCTGAGGTGAACTCGACCTTGATGGCCTTCGCCATCTTTGCCCTAGCGTTCATTTTCCGTCCGCTTGGCGCTATGTTCTGGGGAAGCATGGGCGACAAAAAGGGTCGCAAGCAGTCGCTGGCCATCTCGGTTCTGCTCATGTCCGGCGCCGCTTTCCTCATCGGCTGTCTGCCGTCCTACCAGGCCATTGGCCTGGCCTCTCCCATCCTGTTGCTCGTGCTGCGCAGCGTACAAGGGTTCTCAGTGGCCGGCGAGTACTCGGGTGCCGCTGTGTTTCTGGCCGAGTATGCCCCGCCTGAGAAGCGCGGCCGCTATTGCTCGCTCGTCCCTGCCTCGACGGCCACGGGCTTGTTGGCGGGCTCCACGATGGCCCTTGTGCTGAAAATGATTCTGCCCGAGGCCGCCATTATTGAGTGGGGCTGGCGCATTCCGTTTCTTCTGGCTGGCCCACTCGGCTTCATCGCCCACTACATCCGCACCAAGCTGGAAGACTCTCCGGCTTTCGTGAAGATGGAAGAGGGGAACAAGGAGGCGGAGCATCCGACGCACTTGGTGTTCAAGAAGTACCGCAAGCGCCTGCTGTCCTCCGTTGCCGCTACTATGGTGAACGCGGTGGGATTTTACCTGGTGCTCACCTATCTGCCGACGTACCTGACGAGCTACACCTCAATGGAGGCGTCCCAGGCGCAGCTGGCCACCGATATCGCGCTCATTGCATATCTGCTCATCATCTTCGGCTCGGGTACACTGTCCGATAAAGTGGGGCGTCGGCGTATGCTGCTCACCGCATGCGTCGCCTTCATCGTGCTTTCCATTCCCTGCTTCCTCATGCTGGGGACGGCGTCGCTGCCCATCGTGATTGTGGCCGAGCTCATCATGTGCGTGACGCTATCGCTCAACGATGCGAACATCGCCTGCTATCAGGCGGAGATGTTCCCCACGGAAGTGCGCTACACCGGTGCGGCTTTGGGTTCGAACATCGCCTACGTGGTGTTCGGCGGCACGGCGTCGTTCGTGGCCACGGCGCTCATCGACGCCACGGGCAACGGGCTCATGCCAGCTTTTTATATGATGGCCATCAGCGCGGTGGCCGGCGTTATCTTGTTCTTCACAGCCCACGATTATAATGGCATACCCCTGGACGAGATTCGGTAGCTGGTTGGTTGACGCTGGCTCGTGCCCCTTCTTTCGGGCCAGCTCCCTCTGAGGTGCCAGCTGCCGCCTCGTTCCGGCGGATCGGCCGCTTGCCCGGCGGCCGCCTCTTGAAGGCCCCGCAGCCCGCCCCGGCTGCGGGGCCGTTCGCGCATTTCGGGCAGCAAGGGAGCCCAAGGGCGCCTCCGGGCTTGTGGGCGCGCCCAAGAAGGCCTCCGGTTTCTTGGAGACGTGTCTCTTCCGCCACCTGCGGCGACGTGTTACCCTACGGGACGGTAGACGTTAAGCCGGGCGCGGCCCCGGCGCTATGAGCGGGAGCGGAGGTGGAAGCGTGGCGAAGGTGAGTCCGGGAGTCTATAAGAAGGTGCTTCGCGTGCGCGAGGCCTACCCCTTCGACATCGCCTGTTTGCTCATGCGCTTTTTCGGCAGCATGCTGAACATCGGCGTGGTCACGATGATCACGCTGTCGGGTTACTCTTTTCTCACGGCAGGGCTGTCCTCCTCGCTCATTGCGTTGTCCATCTTCGTGGTGACGCCCCGGGTGTCGAAGCGCATCGACGAGCGCGGCCAGTCGGCCGTGGTGCCCAAGGCCGCGGCCGTATCGCTTTTGGGCCTCGTTGTCCTTATTGCGAACGTGGCGCTGCACGGGCCGGTATGGCCCCTGTTCGTAGGAGCGCTGCTGGTGGGGTTCTTCCCAAGCCCCCAGGCCATGGCCCGCGCCCGATGGACCTACCTCATCCGTTCCGGCCGCTTGGGCGAGACAGCGCCCGATCTGCGCACCATGTTCTCCTACGAGAGCGTGCTCGACGACATGGCGTTCATCTTCAGCCCGTCCATCTCTATCGCGCTCGCCGCCGCCATCGCGCCGGTGGCGGGCATGGTGTGCGGCGGCGTCGCCTTTGCCATCGGGGTCGTGCTTCTGTGCTCGGCGAAGGGCACCGAGCCGCATCCCGGCTGGTCGCAGACCGACGTTGCGGGGAGTGGCGCCGAGGCGGCCTCGGCCGTCGCCGATACGGCGGGAGCCGGCGCAGCTGCTTCGAAGGGCGCGCTCGCCGAGGGGGCGGCTGCCGTCGCTTCGGCAGCGTCCGTGCCTTCGAAGAGCCTGCTTGCCACCTCCGCAGCGGTGCGCGTGCTGTTCGTGATCTACGCCTTCGCCGGGTCGTTCCTCGGCCTGTTCGATACTGCCACAGTGTCGCTTTCCGAGGACTTGAACAGCCCCGATTTCGCCGGCGCGGTTCTTATGGCCTCGGGCGCGGTATCCATGACGGCGGGCTTTCTGTTCGGCATGGTGCGTCTGCGGGCGCCTCTGCCCAAGCAGCTCGTGGTGGCCGCCTGCGCCGTCGGCCTGTCCTTCGGCACCATGTTCCTTATCGATTCGGCGCCCACGCTGATGGCGGTGGCGCTGCTGGGCGCGTGCACCTACGCGCCTCTGCTCATCGTGGCCAACGGCGTTTGCGAGCGCGCCGTGCCCGACGCGCGCCTCACCGAGGCCATCACGTGGCTCAATGCCGGCTATACCTGCGGGGCCGCCTTCGGGCCCACCGTGGCCGGCGCCCTCATTGACACCTTCGGCACCATGGCCTCCTTCAAGGTGGGCACGCTTCTGTGCCTGGGCATGCCGCTTACGGCCATACTCTGCTATCGCGTGGTGAAAGCGAGCATCCTTCCCGCCTACACGGTGGTGGAAGAGCGCGAGATGTAGGCGGTCGCTCTTCCGAGACCCTTCAAGCTTGCTTAATTCTTGCGGAATTAGGTGACAATTTTCCCACTGATTGGGCGTCAAAAGGGGAATGATGGCACAATAGCCGCAATGTCATTCGAGTCGGAGCGCCTCTGGTTTGCGCGGCGTCTCGCGTACCGCAAGGTGCAGGCATTTCGACTCCGGAAAGAGGAGGTTCCCATGGATCCGATGAACTACACGCCCCCGGTGCAACCTGCGCCCGCGCCTTCGCCCGCCTACACCACCAGCTGCCTGAAGGCCGCCTGGGAAGACGTGAAGGCGACGCCGAACTACATAAGCCGGCTGTTGGTGCTCGGCCTTATCATGTGCGTGCCGATTCTGAACTTCGTCGTGGCCGGCTATCTTCTGTTCTGGGCCCGCGAGGTGCCCTTCGGCGGCCGCAGCCTCTTGCCCCAGAAAATCGTGACAGGCAAGAACTTCGAATACGGCTTCTACGCCTTCGTGCTGACGCTGGTGGTGGGTCTGGTCGGTGGCATCATCGGCGGCATCTTCGGCTGGATTCCCTTCATCGGCTGGGTCGTCTCCATCGCCGTTTCCCTGGCCACCTATATGGCCGGCATCATCATGCAGATGCGCATGATCATGGGGCAGAGCCTGGGCGATGGCTTCAATGTGAAGGACATCTGGGAGAAGGCGCGCCGCAACTGGGGCCAGCTGTTCGCGGTGACGCTCATTCCCATGGCCATCGTCATCGGCATCTCGCTCGTGCTGAGCATTGTGGTGTTTTCGATCATGTTCCTCTGCATCATGGGTGCGGCTCCGACCATCGCCGCCATAGGCGGTGCGGCCGATCCCTCCTTCGCGCAGATCATGTCGCTCATCGCCGCTTTGGCCGGCCCGATGATTTTCTGCACGCTCATCCTGTACGTGGTGCTGTCCGTGGCGGAAACCTTCGCCGAGGCCGTGGCCATCCGCGGCGTGGCCCACTGGGTCGCCCGCTACGCCCCCGAATGGACGACGCTTTCTGCTCCGCGGTACTAGGTGACAGAACCTTCGCTCGATAGAAGAATGCTGCATTCGCCCCGGTCGCTTTTGCGGCCGGGGCTTTTTGCGCTCGTCCCTGGCGAAGCGCGAGAGCGGTTGCCCTCGTGCGTTACAGGCAGAACAAGAACGGTTGGCAGAGGGCCGGGCCGCACATCAGGCAGCAGCACAGCGAGCTGGGGTCCACGCAGCCGCCGAAGCCGCGGCTCTCGCTCTCCTGCTGGTAGGTGCGGGCGCGGGCGCCGATGACGGCCTCGGCCTGGCGGTAGTCGTCGTTGGTGGGGTCGGCCTTGCGGGCGGTGCGGATCTGGTCCACAGCGGCCACGGTGTTGCCGGCGCCGTAGTTGGCCAGCGCCGCCAAATAGTGCCAGCGGGCCGTGCGCTCCTTGATGGGCAGGGCCGCGAGCACGGTGAGGGCCGCCTTGTAGTTGCCGCCGTCGATGAACAGCACCGCCTGGCGCAGTTCGGCCGAATCGGTGGCCGACACCTCCGGCCGCGGCACCGAGGAGGCCTGGTTCCAGGTGTTGAACAAATCCTCCCAGTTGATTTCCACCCACTGGTACTGGTAGCCGCCGCCGGGCGCACCGCCGCCGTAGGGATTGCCGGGACCGGAGCCGCCGAAGGGGTTGCCGCCAGGGGAGCCGTAGCCGGTGTAGGTGGGGTTGTAGGGCGACCGGTAGCGCCGGGCGTCCTCGCGGGCGTACTTCTCCGGGTTCGTAATGCGGTCGTAGGCCTCGTTGATCTTCTTCAGGCGCTCCTCGGCCTCGGGGTCGTCCGGGTTCAAATCCGGGTGGTTCTCCCGCGCCTTCTTGCGATAGGCCTTCTTTACCTCGTCGGACGTGGCCGTGCGGGGAACGCCGAGGATGTCGTACGGGTCTTCAGTCACGAAAATCTCCTAGGATGAGCGATGGGCGGCATCGGGGTGGATGCTCATCGATTCGAAGCGGTTTTCCATCCACTGGTTGTCGAACTGCTCGGCGCAGAACTGCTCGAGCGCGTTGTCGGGCGCCGCACCTGCCAAGCGCGAGTACCAGCAGTCGAGGGCCACGAGCGTCATGGCGCCGTCGAAGATCATGAGCGCCGCGCACAGCGCCGTGATGGAGTAGCGCCAGCGCCACGGGATGAGGTTCACCGTGTGCAAAAGCGCCGGCAGGGCCAGCTTCACCCATACGACGCCAAGTGCCCCCCACATGCACATGAACATGAAGTTGGTGCGACCGTTGATGTTGAGGAAGGTGCCGGTATAGTCCCAGGCGATGGCGCCGAAGGCGTATTCCATGAACCAGCTGACGAAGTACTCGAAGGCGCCCCCGATAACGGCGCTGACGAGGAACACCACGGGGATGGGCGCGTTGTGGAAGCGGTTGAGCGCCAGCGTCATGAGCACGGCGCCGAAGCCGTAAATGGGGGAGAAGGGCCCCCACAGAAGGCCGGCGCGGTCCTCGTAGTGGCCGAAGTCGACCACGAGCACGTGGTAGATGGACTCGATGACCACTCCGGCCACCGAGGCGATGACGAAGATCCAGAACAGGTTGAAGAAATCCAGCTCGATGTAGCCGCGGCCGGTCTTGTCCAGACCGAGGGTGCCGTCTTCGGCCTCCTCGCGTGTTTGCATGAGGCGCAGCCGCCGTTGCAGCTCGCGCTCGTCGGACAGCGACGGATCCACCCAGACGTGGGCCGCGATGAGGATGAGGGCGCAGGCGCCGAGGAACCATAGGCCCGGGTTCACGCCGAAGAGCAGCAGATCGGCGGCAAAGGCGATGACGAGCCCGATGGCCACGGCCTCGGCGATGAGCCGGGCGCGCCGGCGGTTGCCGCGCAAAAGACGGAAGCCGAGAACGCCGGAGGCCAGGGCGCAAAAGCAGGCGGATAGTGCGAGTGTGACGTACAAGATGATAGTGAGCAGCGAGTCGTCGGTGTAGGTTTTCTCGACGAAGACGGTCCCCATTTGGGCGAGCGTATGGATTACTTCGGGCACGACGGCCACGCCCCCGGCCATGAGCAGGGCGCCGAGCACGCGAAGCGCCAGGGGAGTGCGCTCGCTCTTGCTGCCGTCCCCGATGCCGGGCGAGGGCTGCAAGGGGGTTTGTTGAAGAACCGTCGGATCCATGGGCCTATGGTATCATGACCCCCATCTTCAGGCGGCAAGCCCACAACAAGCCCGCAAGCTTGAGGGGCGTCCGTCACATTGCCCGTGGGGCAGCAGGCTGAAAGGAGCGCTGGTGGCAGTCGAGCAGACAAGCACCATTTCGTGGTATCTGCGCATGTTCTCGTACCTGCTGATGATTTGCGGGCTGTTCGGGTTGGCCGTGGGAGTCGTGGTGATCTATGGGGCTATCGCCGATGGCGCGGCCGCCGCGACGGGGCTTCCGCTTTCCGCCCTTGTGCTCGGCATTGCCGCTGCGGTGGCCAACGGCATCACCGTTGCGGCGGGGGTTCTCGGGCGCGCGACCTCGCGCAACCCGGGGCGCGCGGCGGCGCTGCGCAGCCTCGCTCTGGCCGGTGTGGTCGCCTCGGTGTTCGGGTTGGGACTGTGCTACGCTACGGGCGGCCAGCTTCCCACATCGCTCATCTTCAACCTGTTGCTTATGGCGATTTGCGTCGTCATCGCTGGCAACCTGGGGAAATCGGCCCAATAGTTCTCCGCTGCCCTAGCCGACAGAGGGTCAAATACAGTATACTGCGACCTTAGGGCTGCAAGGTGTTGGCCCTGCTGTCTCAGGAGGAATTATGACTGAACTCGATCCGCACAACAGTGCTTCTCCGGCCGATTCCGCCCCCGAAGAGGGCCTCTCTCCCCGCGCCGTCGCCGAGGCTAAGAAGGCCGCTGCCGCGAAAGCCGCCGCTGCGGCGTTCATCCAGAGCGCCGGGGACGATTACGGCAACGTCGAGGCCGCCCAGCCCCGCGATGTGAAGAAGGGACAGCGCACGGCCGTCATCGTCGGTCTTGTCATCTGCCTGCTTGTGGCCGCAGGCGTGCTCACCTATCTGTTCACTTCCGGGTTCTTCAACAGGCAGCCCGTTGCCGAGGAGACCCAGCGGGTGCCGCTGTCCGATGCCCGGGTCATTGCCGCCTTCGACGAGGTGGCCATGGACGCTCCTGATATTTCCCAGTACGCCTATGTGTCCCAAGATGCGCTCATCGGTCCGAAGTTCAGCGACATCGTGCTGAACGAGCCCACGAACCTTGGCGCGCCGGCCAACCAGATCGTCACCTGCGAGGCGACGGCCACGGCCACGTTCAAGAACAAGGGTGTCGAGATCAACGTGCCCGTGACGCTGCCCTTCGAGTACTCCAATGCCGGCGAGACGTGGGTTCCCGGCGATTTGGTGGTGGGGGAGGCGACGGCGGTGCCCCTGGCCAGCGCTAGCGCCAATGACATCCTAGCTAACCTGAACGACATCCTCGCGACCAACGACCCCACCTACGGGGAAGCCATGGCCGACGCCTCCATCGTGAAGACCGCTTCCGATCTCACCATCGACGGCGGCCCTATCACCGTCGATCTTTCGAAGACCTTGGAAAGCGAGGCCGACGGCGTGAAGACGAGCGAGCTTCGCACGTCGACGGTGACGCTGAACGTGGCGTGGTCCAACACCGGGGGCTGGCTTGTCACGGTGGCCGACGCGGGGCAGATTGACACGCAGACGAACCAGATTCCTGTCAATCCTGCTGGGGAGTCTCCTGCTTCGGTGGATCCCGTCAACACCGATCCCGAGAACATCGGGAACGTCAAGTCTGGCGACTCGGTGTCGCTGTCGGGCACGCTTCAGGCGGTGGAAGACGCCGCGGGCCTTTCCGCTGGCAACAACTACACCAACAACGGCACGACGGACAACGCCAGCGGCAGCGTGCAGCTGGTGCTGAAGCTTACCCGCCCGCTGGACATGAACCTGAACGGCACCCAGTACCGACTGACCACCATCGCCGTGGCCACCTCGGGCCTCGACGACAACGGCAAAAGCCTCATTGGGCGCAAGGCTGACGTGAAGGGTCCTCTGGAAGAGTCGTTCGCCACATCCTGGTCGCCCGCCGGCGTGAAGGCCCTGGAGATTCACGTGGAGTAGCGGGCAGCATTTCGAAATGTGCAGACAGCGCCCCTTGGACGAAGGTTCAAGGGGCGCTGTGCTATGATTGCCGGTACTGCTTATTCGCGCCGGGCCGCTGGGTCGGCGCCTCGACACCTGAGGAGGTTGCCCGTGCCCCAAACGACAGATTGGGCCGATGTGCAGGTGGTGGGCATTCCCCGCGCGCTTTTGTTCTATCGCTTCGGCGTGCTGTGGACCACGTTCTTCGAATCCATCGGGCGCACCGTGGTGGTGAGCGATCCCACGGACAAGGCCATTGCTGATGAGGGCGACCGGCTCTCCGTAGACGAGTGCTGCCTGGCCTCGAAGGTGTTCGTCGGGCATGTGGAAAGCCTCGTCGGTCGCTGCGACGCCGTCTTCGTCCCCTGCTACCCGACGAGCGACCACCGCAGCGGATTCTGCACGAAGTTCCAGTCGGCCACCGATATGGTGCGCAACACCTTCCGTGACGACAAGCTGCGCGTCGTCTCTTGCGAGGTGCGCAACGCTCGGAAAACAGCCGAGGTGCGTCGCTCCTTCTGCGACATGGCCGCTCGCATGGGCGTCGCTCCCAAGGACGCGCGGGCTGCCTTCAAGGTCGCTTGGGACGCCCAGCGCACCCATGACGAGGCTCTGTCCTCCGCCCAGGAGCGCGTGCTGCGTCGTTTGGGCGAGGAGCGCCGAGCCGCCGATGCCGCTGCGGCCAGCGGAGATGGCTCGGCCGCGCGCCCGCTCGGCATCCTGGTGGTGGCCCACCCCTACATCTCCCACGACCCCTATCTGTCCGGCGCGGTCATCGATTCGCTCGAAGAGATGGGTGCCACGGTCGTCTACGCCGACGCCATGGATCACGAGCGCGCCTACAAGAAGAGCTTCGAGTTTTCCGGCACTATGCCGTGGCTCATCAATCGCGAGCTTATCGGTTCCATTCTTCTGGCCCAGGACCGCGTCGACGGCATCGTGCTCATCAGCGCCTTCCCCTGCGGCCCCGACTCCATGACCGACGACGCCATCATGCGCTGCATCCAGGGCACGCCCATTCTGAACCTGATGATTGACGCGCAGTCCGGCACCGCCGGCGTGGAGACCCGCGTGGAGAGCTTCGTCGACATCCTGCGCTTCCAGCAGAAGGGAGGCTATGTCCATGAGTAAGCCCCAGGCCCTCATCGAGCAGGTGCGCTCCTCGGTGGCTGTTGAGCTGGAGCGGCGCCACGCGCCGACGCTTCTGGCCGACCGCAAGGCCGCCAAAGCCGCCAAGCACAAGGCCAAGCACCATAAGTACACCAAGGCGGCGTTCTTTCGCTACTGCTACTACGATCCGGCGTTCAAGTTCTTCTGCGAGCAGGTGCTCGACGTGGACTACCTGCCCCTACCCGAGGCCACCCGCGCCGCCAGCGAGGTGGGCGTCCAGAACTCGAGCGATTACGTGTGCACGCCTTTCAAGCACATCTTGGGAGACTTTGCCGAGGCCCTCGATTTGGGCGCCGACATCCTCATCCAGTTCGGCGGTCCGTGCCGGCTGGGCTATTACGGCGAGCTGCAGGAGTCCATCTTGCGGGACATGGGCTACGAGTTCATCATGATGAACTTTGCCCGGGGCATCGAACTGGGGTACATCGGCTGGGCCAAGGAAGTGCTGAAGACGGTGAACCCGAACATCGACGTTCCCCACGGCGTGGTGAAGCTGAAGGCCGTAGCGAAGATGATCGAGCACTTGGACTCCCTGCGCGACTTCTACCTGGCCAACGCCGGTTTCGAGATGGAGCGCGGGGCCTTCGACGCCGCCTGGGTGTCGGCGATGGACGCCATGCGCACCTGCCTGGACGAGCGCGACATCAACGAGGCGTACCGCGAGGCCATGGCCGCCTTCCGCGCCATTCCCCTCGCCAAGCCCGCCGACCCCATCCGCATCGGCATCGTCGGCGAGATGTTCACGGCCATCGACGAGCGCAGCAACCTGGGGCTCGACCACAAGCTCGTCGCCATGGGCGTGGAAGTGCACCGCATGCTGAACTTCACAAACCGCTACCTTCGCTACAACGAGCCGAACCTACGGGTGGGGGCGAAGGACTATCTGACCTACGACATGGGCCCCACCTCCACGCTCACCGTGGCGGCGGCGAAGAAGTACGCCGCCGGGGGCTTCGACGGCCTCATCCACGCGAAGAGCGCCGGGTGCACGCCGGAGATCGACTGCATCCCGGTGCTGCAGAAGGTGAGCGAGGACTACTCGGTGCCCGTGCTGTACCTCACCTACGACTCCCAGACCTCCGACACCGGCCTGGACACGCGCCTCGAGGCGTTCTACGACATGCTTTCCATGAAGAAGGAGAAGAGCAAATGACAAAGGGCTATCTCGGCATCGACATCGGCTCCATTTCCACGAAGGGCGTGATCATCGACGAGAACCGCGCCATCATCGCGCGTTCGTATCTGTGGACCGAGGGCAATCCGACCGAGGCGTCGAAGAACGTCGTGCGCGAGCTGGAGCGCCAGGTGGAAGGCGCGGGGGTGGAGATCGTCGGCGCCGGTACGACGGGCAGCGCGCGGCGTCTCGTGGGCGCCATGCTGGGGGCTTCCGTGATCAAGAACGAGATCACCGCCCATGCCGTGGGCACCACCCATCTGCACCCGGACGTGCGCACCATTCTGGAGATCGGCGGCCAGGATTCCAAGATCATCTGCGTGTCCGACGGCATCGCGGTGGACTACGCCATGAACACCTTGTGCGCCGCGGGCACCGGCTCGTTTCTGTCATCGCAGGCGCACCGCTTGGGCGTGGAGGTAGAGGAGTTCGGCGACATCGCGCTCACTTCCACCAAGCCGGCCAACATCGCCGCGCGCTGCACCGTGTTCGCCGAGAGTGATCTCGTGCACAAGATCCAGGTGGGCTACGCGCGCGAGGACATCATCGCGGGGCTCTGCAACGCGGTGGCGTCGAACTACCTGAACAACGTGGGCAAGGGCAAGAAGATCGCCGCGCCCGTGGTGTTCCAGGGCGGCGTTTCCAAGAACGCCGGGGTGGTGCACGCCTTCGAGGAGCAGCTGGGCATGCCCGTGGCGGTGGATCCGGACGGGCACCTCATGGGAGCCTTCGGCGCGGCGCTGCTTGCCGCCGATGCCGGGCCGATTGTGGGGGCCGAGTCGGGCCCATTCGCGAGCGGCACCTTCGACTTCGAGGCGATGCTCGACTTCGACTTCAAGACCCGCGAGGTCGAGTGCCAGAAGTGCGCCAACCACTGCGAGGTCATCTGCGTCTACCGCGACAAGGACATCATCGACAGTTGGGGCAACCGCTGCGACAAGGGCGCCGTGAAGACCACAGCGTAGGGACTCTTTCGCCGTGGTGCAGGAGATTTTGTTGATGGCATGGGGCTGCTTTGGCGGCCCCTTTTTCGTACGGCAACATTGCCCGTCGACGCTTAGCGATAAAAGCGAGGTTCGATCACGACAAGCGACAGCTCGTCCTGCGCTCCCTTCAGCGTGGCTTTGGTGAGAAGGGCGAGCCCTTTATAGAAAGGATGCTCGGCGCAGACTTCCAGAAGGCCCAGATAATGGGGGGCCCAAGGGAGAAGATGCTCAGACAAGTACTCTTCTACCAGCTCGGGGCGTTCTTCAGTCAAAGTGGCGAGCAGCGAGAGCATAAGGCCGATATGGTCGTCAGGCATGCGGTCGTCTGCGAGGCGAGCGATGCCGTGTTGGCGCATCCAGCTCCGCAGACGCAGCGTGCTTTCCCCGAAGATGACTTGCTCCCGGTCGGTATAGACGGAGCCCCAAGGCGGCGCCGGTTTTTGCGCAGGGCCGATGAACAGTCTTCGGTACTCGTCCACAAGCTTGTCTTCGGCGCAGAAAGCCCCGTCAGCTTCGGTGGCGCGGCTCGCTTTCAGCCCCGCAACGATAAGATCGAGGCCTTCTTGCGCCTCGGTTTTGTCGGCCAAAGGCCATTCTGCCGTAGCCTCGTCGGCGTTAAGCAAGCTCAATGCTTCGAAAAGCGCTCCTGCGCTACCAGTGCGTGGATCCTGCAGAAACAGGGGAGATAGTGTGGCGCCTGCAAATGACAGGCTGTTCAGGACATCTACGGATGGGGTCAAGGAAAGCCTCCTGGGCAAGTCAGTGATTTCGGCGGGCTAGAATCCGACGGTCATATGCAGATTGTAGAACACAATGCGTGTTGCAAAGACGGCGGCGAAGGCGAGGATGGCGGCGGCGATACGCAGGATGAGGCGCGCACACTCGGTTGCTCGGGGTCGCAGGGCCCAGCCGTCGAGGAGGAGCGCGCCAGCCCCGACGAGGGCGAAGATGCCGATGACAAGAGGGTAGTCCGGCGCAAGCGAGGCTGCGGATATCTCATTGTTGGCGATTGAGGCCAGATAGGCGTTCTGGGCGAGCATGGAGATGACGCCGGCAGCAAGGCTCGCCGCCCCCAGGCCCACAAGGAGAAAGCTCCATCGTGATAGGGGTACTTTCGCAGCGGCAAGAAACAGCTGGCTTAGCACGGTCCCCTCGAATAAGCCCGTGAGCAAAAGGTTCGCCGGTGAATAAGGTGTGTTCCAGGTGGGCACGGTGCGCACGGCGTAGGCTTGGGAGGTGCACGCTAGCAGGGCGATTCCTGCAAGGCAAGCGACGAGCAGCCATGGCTTCGCAGCAGCATCGGGAAAGTTCACCTTGAAGGCGACCATCCAATAGGATCCAGCCAGGAACAAGAACATCACGGCGGCCAGCACCTCGTTGGAAAGCGGAGAGGTTCCCACGCCTGAGAACACGTGAAGCGCGTTGGCCGGCGTACCCAGATGCGTTGCCGAGGCGATGAAGCCAACGAGCGCAACGGCGAAAGGCAGCGCGATCATGCGGTCGATGCGAACCGCGCGCTCGTGGTCGATAGCAAATAGGCGCGCCAGAGCCATGATGATGAAAGCTACGACGCCTGCAGGGGCCAAGGCGGTGAACAGCGCAAGGGAAAGATTGTCGAGGCCGCTTGTCATAAGCCGATTTCCTTGCGGTTGACCAGCGCGCCCTTGCGACCTTGGGCAGCAGCGGGGCAGGGCCGGATGAATAAATTGGGCCCGGTCTCCGTTTCCGAAGGCAAAGGAAGGATGTCGCCGCGCACCTCGTCCCACCATTCGGCATGGCGCTCGAAGATGTCGCCCTTCTCCCCGAAATCCAAGGCGCGCAAGGGGCAGGCCTCCACGCAGATAGGGGCCTGCCCCGCGGCCAGACGCTCGCGGCAGCCATCGCACTTGCTCGAGCGCTTGAGCTCTTTATCGATGACGGGCGCATGGTAGGGGCAGGCCATGGTACAGTAGCCGCAACCGATGCATTTGGTGATGTCGGGCCAGATAAGCCCCGTCTCATCGCGATGCATGGCCCCTGTGGGGCATACCTGGGTGCAGGCGGGGCTGGCGCAATGGTTGCAGGCCAGAGAAATGTGATAGGCGAAGGCGTCTTGGGAAACGGTTCCGTCCTCTGCTACGTTCCAGTCGCCGCCCTCGTAGTCGATCACGCGGCGAAATCCTTCGTCGGGCCCATGGTCGTGGTAGTCCTTGCAGGCCATGACGCAGGTCCTGCATCCAGTGCAGCGCGCGTTATCGAAGAAAAATCCCTTCGGCATGGTCTCCAAGTCCCTTCAAACGGCGTAGCTCGGGCGAATCCGTGCTACGCCTCAATCATATCGGAAGCGGGCCGCCGCCTATGAGGGAGGGGTCGCGGCGGCCCTGAATGCTCCTTAGGCGTTTTCCACTTCCTTCGGATTCGCGATGGCGCCGGTGGTGTCACCGCAGTCTTTGGCGGCCGGGCAGGCCAGAATGGCCACAGAGGGCTTCGTCGCATCCGGAGGAGCCATGGGGGCAATGCCGTCCACGGTGCCGGGGTGCGCCGCTCGCAGCTTTTCGATGTCCCCGAACTCGAGGGCCCGAAGCGGACAGGCGTCCACGCAGATCGGCATCTTGCCCTCGGCCACGCGGGAGGCGCAGCCGTCGCATTTCGCGGATTTCATGGTCTCGGTGTCCACTACGGGCACCTCGTAGGGACAGCTTTTCACGCAAGTGCCGCAGCCAATGCACTTCTCCTCGTCGCGGGACACGAGCCCGGTATCGGCATCCTTTTCCAAGGCGCCTTGGGGGCAATTGGCCACGCAGGCCGGCATTGCACAGTGGTTGCAGGCCATGGACACGTGGTAGGCCCAGCTCGTCGGCTCAAAGGTACCGTCACCGTTGTCTTTCCAATCGCCACCCTCGTAGTCGAACACGCGGCGGAAAGCGTAGTTGGCGGGCAGGTCGTTGTAGTCTTTGCAGGCCATCTCGCAGGTGCGGCAGCCGGTGCAGCGGGTGCTGTCGAAATAGAATCCGTACTGAGTCATCTTCGTACCTCCCTTAGGCCTTCGCAATCTGGACGATCATGGAGTGAGTGCCGTTGCCCTTGGCCATCGGCGTTGGTTTGTACTGCGTGAGCGTGTTCACGCAGCCGCCCTCGTCCACCTTGTCGCCATTCATGTTGGCCTTGTGCCAGGCGCCCTGCGGAATCATTACAGTTCCGGGGATGACGCGGGGCGTCACCTTCGCCTCGATGCGAATCTCGCCAACCGGACTTGTCACGGCAATCAGGTCGCCGTCTTCAATTGAGCGGCTCTCGGCATCAGCGGGGTTTGCCCACAGCTGCTGACGGGCCACGGCTTCAAGCTCGGGGATGAAGCCGAACGATGAATGGGTGCGGCTCTTGTGATGGAAACCGCAGCAGTAGAGGGGGAATTCCTCGGTGACGGAACCGTATCCGTGAAATCCTGCTTGGAAGACGGGGATGGGGTAAATTACCTCGCCCTCTTCAAGATCCCAGGTACGTGACATCTCGTCCAGCGCTTCGGAGAAGATCTCGATTTTTCCGGAGGGGGTGCCCAGTGGGTTGGCGGAGGGATCGTTGCGGAACGCCTCGAAGGCGATGTAGGGTTCAACGGGTCGCTTGTATACGCCCTGCTCGAGCATTTCCTCCCAGGTCGGCATGGAGCCATCTTCTTCGGCCCCCTGCTCATAGAGGAACTTTACCCATTCGTCATGAGTGCGGCCTTCGGTGAACGCATCACGCACGCCGAACTTATCGGCAATGTCGGCCATGACGTCATAGCTCGAGCGACACTCGCCGGGTGCTTCTTGAGCGGGAGTACCCAGAACTACGCCCGCGTACCATTCGGTGTATCCCTGGGTCTGCAGGTTCATTTGTTCTGAGCGCATGGCATCGGGCAGCAGAATGTCAGCGTATTTCGCCGAGTCGGTCATGACCGTGTCCCAGACGAGGATGAACTCGCATTTCGATTCGTCGACGAGAATCTCATGGGTCATGTTGATATCGCCATGCTGGTTGGTCAGACAGTTGCCGGCGTAGTTCCAGATGAACTTGATATCGGTACCAAGTTCATCGCCTCCGACAAGACCGGAATTTGTGGCGGTCATGGTATGGCCGTGATCCACGGCGTTAACCCACTGATAAGCGGGAATGGAAAGCGTGACGGGGTTTTCGCCTGCTGGCAAGCCGGGAACGAGACTTGTGAGCGCCATGGATTCACGCTCCCCGTTGTTGGTGCCCGGAAGTCCCCACTTGCCTAGGAGGAGCGGCAGCATGTAAATAGAGCGGCAGGCGTCCTCGCCATTTGTGTGGCGCTGGGGGCCCCATCCCTGGGTGATGAAGGGTGCCTTAGCAGCAGCGATGGTGTTGGCTAGTTCGCGGATGCTGGAGGCAGGAATCTGAGTGATGGGGGCGGCCCACTCGGGCGTCTTCTCCACCATGTCCCAGCCAGTGCCCATAATGTAATCCTTGTAGGATTTGTTCTGACCTTTGGCGGATTCGGGCATGGTGTCCTCGTCGTAGCCGAGGCAGTAAGTATCGAGGGATTCCTTGTCCACTTTGCCTTCGACGATCCATTCATGAGCGATGGCCGCGCAGAGGGCCGCGTCGGTACCAGGGCGAATGGGAAGCCATTCGTCAGGGTGGCCGGAGACCGTCTCGTTCATGCGCGGGTCGATAGAGATAATTTTGCCGCCGCGGTTCTGAATGGCTTCGCGAAGGCGGGCGAAATCCCATGAGGCATTGGCACCGCCCATGCGAGTTTCGGCGGGGCTGTTGCCGAACATGACGATGAGATCAGAATGCTCGGTTGCCTCAGTCAGAGAAGAGCCGTCGAGCGACGTACCGTACATGTAGGGCGCGACGGCCTCGATCATGTGGGCCGAATAGTCATAGGAACGGTTTAGGTAGCCGCCGAGCAGGTTGAGCAATCGGGCGGTGGGGTTGCCTGTTTTCGAGTACATGCCTGTGGCATAGTTGACGTAGATGGCCTCATTGCCATAGGTGTCGATGACGCGTTTCAGCTCGCTGGCGATGGTGTCGATAGCCTCGTCCCAGGTAATCTGCTCGAACTTTCCTTCGCCGCGTTTGCCCGCACGCTTCATGGGGTACAGCAGACGGTCGGGGCTGTTGAGCCAGCGTCGCATGGAGCGGCCGCGTAGACAGGCGCGGGCCTGCAAGTCGGTATCTCCTGTGTTATCGGTCTCCATGTAGAGCACTTTGCCATCGCGGGAGTGCCACTGGAAGACGCAGTTGCCGCCGCAGTTGACGTTGCACTGACTCCAGTGGATCTCGTCGGGCGCAGTCTCCTCTCCGGTGGCGGCCATGGGCTCCTCCCCGGCTCCGGTGCCAGATTGGGGTGCGCATCCGAAGAGTGCGGTACCCGCGGCTCCCGTGGCAGCCAGGCCCGCGAGCGAGCCTTTGACGAAGGTGCGGCGCGACAGGGTGGATTGGGTTTCAGTCATAGTCCCTCCTCTAGTTGAATTGCCTTCTCGCCGCTTTCAAAAGTACCGGAAAAGGGGAAGTGCCGAATCACACGACAAGTGTGATTTAAGGACAAAACCCCAGTTCGCGCGTTTTCGGGTGATACCGAAGTGCGGTCATTTGCCTAACAGGCGCGTCCTCCTATGCTACCATGCGTGCCACCGAGATAAGAGAGGAGGTCAAGCTATGGCGACCGAGAGAGCCAGCGCAATCGGCCATGCGTCAAGTTGGGGCTATGCTTGTTTCCTCACGGTGAATGCCACCTCGGTATGGGGCGGCATCTTCCCGTTTCTTCCCCTTGAGTTTCAGACGGTGGAAGTGACTCTCACGTTCTTTTTGACTCAGGCTGTGGCTTTTGGCGGCGCCTTCCTGGCGAGTATGCTGGGATCGTATTTCTTTCCCTACGGTGCTCGGCGCATGCTCGTCTCGCTTTCCGCTGTCCTGCTATTCCTTGGGTCGGCCTGTCTGATTACGGCCATGTACGTGGCATCGGCTGCCATTGCATTTGTGGGAGCTGGCGGGGTGCTTCTCGGAATCGGGTGCGCCGGCATGTTCATGCTCTGGCAGCGGTATTTTGCTTCCCTCGATGCGAGAACCGGCAATTTCCGCCTTATTGTGGGCACGGCTATCGCTCCCTTCATCTACCTTGCCCTGTATTTAGTGCCCATTGCGCTAACGGCTTTTCTCGTCCCCCTGATCTTCGTGCCTCTGTGCGGTCTGTGCGTGGCACTTTCGGTGCGCGAGATGAACTTCGAGCAGCCCATGTTCGAGGACGTCCCGCGTCAGCACCCGCGCGTCTACCGTCAAGTGGTGGCCGACTATTGGCGCAGTGCTTTATGCGTGGGGTCGCTTGCTCTGGTAGCCGGCGTCATTCGCGGAATCGCTCTGCTACATGAGGAAATTAGCTCGCTTGTCAACAGCGCGTCCATGCTTGGTTCGTTTATTGCGGCTGCGGTGCTTTTAGTCCTGTGGCACCGCATGAGCTTTCGCTTCGGCCTCATCTCTGTGTTCCGCGTGGTATATCCGCTGCTCACGCTGGGATTTCTTCTCATGCCGTTTTGTGGCTTGGTGTATCTGAACGCCTTCGCGGCGGTCGCCTACATGGTCTTTTCCCTTGTGCAGATGCTCATGATGATGCAGTGCGCCCAGGTCTCCCGCGATCGTGGTATCAATCCTGTGTTCATCTACGGGTTCTTTGGGGCTATCGTCTATATTTTGCAAAGCGTCGGCTTCCTTTTTGGCTGGGCGAGCGAATTGACGGTGCCCGCGGGCTCCCAGTGGTTGTATTTCGTGGCGCTTATCTCTAGCTGCGGACTGGGGATCACGCTCCTGGTCTCTACGGGAACCCTTTTCAGGCCGATGGTGTCGAAAGGCACCGTAACCGCCGACCCCATCGAGTTCTATTCTCTTGCCGCCGTGCCCGCCGTGTCAGTGGGGAGAGGAAGCGGCTCGGTCTTTGGCGAGGATACTCGAAAGGCGAACTGCGGCTTAGGAGCGGAACTGGGCAGAGCGTCAGCGGAGTCTTTGGAGGATGGCGATTCCCGCGTAAGATCTACTGCCGACGATAAACCGGCCACGCCAGCCAAACGTCGTCGACGTCGGCCTTCGGCTTCGGAGGACGCCGGTGCCATTCGCGACCGGCTTTCCAAGCAGTGCCTGGTACTGCAGGAACGCCACGGTCTTTCCATGCGCGAGACAGAGGTGATGGAGCTCATCGCCCGCGGCAACTCCATGGCGGCCATCGCCGAGCGGCTTGTTATCAGCGAGAATACTGTGCGTACTCACGCTAAGCATATTTACACCAAATTGGACATTCATCGCCGCCAAGAGCTTCTCGATATGCTGCGCGAATTGGGGGATTAGCCATCTTTGCAGTATTGCAAAGATGGCAGGAGCCTCCTCGCCGCTTACCGAGTGGCCCCTTTTCTTTTTTCGCCGAACCCATAGCATCAGAACATTCACTTTTTTCACGGACGAGATGCGAGAGCGAGGTAGATGCGGCGTGGCATTGGGTGTTGGAAGAAAAGAACTGGTGATGGTGGGCGTGCTTCTGACGGGCACGCTTTTGGCGGTGCTGAACCTGACGATGCTGTCGCCGGCCCTCCCGGCGATTATGGGCGATTTGGGTGTGGATGCCACTACGGCCCAGTGGCTCACTTCGGTGTATGCCCTGGTGGAAGCCGTGGTCATTCCGCTTTCCGCTTACCTGGTCGGGCGCTTCACCACCCGCCAGCTGTTCATCACGGCGCTGTCGGTGTTCACGGCGGGCAGCCTCGCCGCGGCTGTGGCGCCGAACTTCTGGGTGCTTCTGCTCGGGCGCATCATGCAGGCCGCTTGCACCGGTGCGGTCATGCCCATGGTGTTCACGGTGATTCTGCTCGTGTTCCCCCGCGAGAAGCGCGGTACGGCCATGGGCGTCATCGGGCTCATCATCGGCTTCGCCCCGGCGGTGGGGCCGTCGCTGTCGGGCCTTTTGGTTGACTCTGTGGGCTGGCGGGCGCTGTTCGCCATTGTGACGGCGCTCGGCGTCGTCGTGGTGGTGCTCGCCGCATGCCTGCTGCGCAACTACGGCAATTTCGCCCGCACGTCTTTCGACAAGCTTTCGGTAGCGCTGTCCACGGTGGGCCTCGTGTGCTTGCTCTACGGACTTTCCACCTTCGCCTCTACGACGAACATGGCGCTCACGCTGGGGCTCATCGCCGTGGGCATCGTGCTGGTGGCCTTCTATGTGCGTCGTCAGCTCAAGCTGCCGGAGCCCATGCTGAACGTGCGCATCCTGAAGACGCGCCCCTATGCCACGGCGGCCTGCGTCGTCATCATCGTGCAGGCGGCGCTCTTGGGTACCGAGGTCATCACGCCGCTGTACATCCAGGGCACTCTCGGGTTCACGGCCACCATGTCGGGCTTGGCCATGCTGCCCGGCGCGGTCATCGGCGCCTTCACGGGCCTTGTGTCGGGCCGCTTGTTCGACCGTTTCGGTGCGCGGAAAGTGGCGGTGCCCGGCGTGCTCGTGGCCGTGCTGGGCGCCTCGGGTCTGGCGCGTCTCGGCATTGATGCGAACTTCATCACGGTGGTGCTCACCTACACGACGCTCGTCATCGGCCTGCAGTTCACCATGACGCCGCTGAACACCTGGGGCGTGAACTCGCTGGACAACCGCGTGATCCAGCACGCCCAGGGGCTTTCCAACACCATGAACCAAGTGGCGGGCTCCTTTGGCACGGCCGTGCTCGTGTCGGTGTCGGCTTTGGCGCCTCTGGTGGCGCCCGATGCTCCGGCCGCCGAGCAGGCTTATCTGGGCGAGCATATGGCCTACTGCACCACCTTCGGGCTCATGTGCGTGGCGGCGCTGGTCATCATTTTCTTGGTGCGTAACCGTCCGGCGGCGGCTGCGGGGACGGTGGTGGCCACGCCGACCGAGCGCGGCGAGGAGCCCGTGGACTACGCGGCCGGCATCTCCGGCGTGACCGTGGACGGCACCCTGGACGAGTCGTGGGATACGGACCGTGTGTACACGGCGGCCGAGGTGATGAACCGCGAGCCGGTGTGCGCGGCCGACACCGCCACCATGGCCGAGGTCATCCGTCTGATGGACGCCAACCAGACGAGCGGGCTTCCCGTGGTGAATGCCGCGGGCGATCTGGTGGGCTTCGTGTCCGACGGCGACGTGGCGAGCTACCTCGGCAAGACCGAGATCGCGCTGGTGGATTCCACATTGCGCAACGGCTACCGCTACATCGACGACGAGACGGACGTCGCGCGCCTCAAGGACCTCATGGGGCTGAACGTCATGGCCGTGGCCACTCGCCGCGTGATCTCGGTGGAGGCCACAACGCCGGTGGACGAGGTGTGCACCCTGTTCGCCGCCAAGCGCATCAAGAAGGTGCCCGTGGTGCAGGACGGCAAACTCGTCGGCGCCCTGTCCCGCCGCAACATCATGCGCTCCCTCGTAGAGGCCATCGACCTTTTGGAGAAGTAGGTCCCCGGCGATAACCTCACCCACAATTTCCCGTCTGAACGGGCATCTCATAGGGCCATCACCAACCATGGGTGATGGCCCTTCTTGGAGCTATTTCACCAACGAGCCCCGGGTTTTTCATCAATTGCGGACGTTTCGGCCCCGCGCCCCTTCTCGGTAGAGTGCTCCCATCGCCGAAGAGAGCGAGGAGAGACGATGGAGAACTACGAAGCGGTGCGCAAGGCCCTTCTGGCCAATCGCGCGAACACCCTGGCGTTGCTCGGCTGCCTGCGCGAGACCTTGGAGGAGAGGCCCTTCCGCGAGGCGGAAGACGCGCTTGCGGGGTCGCGGGCCATGGCCCTCACTACGCAGACGCCCCATGCGCTCTACGCCATGCTGTTGAAGTGCGGGGCGGTGGAGGCCATCGAGGTGCCTGAAGAGCAAGGCGCCCATGCCGGCAGCCTGCCCTCCGATGGCGCCGGGAGCGCCGGCGGTGCCGATGCCGCGGACGCCGATGGCGGCGCGGACGTCGCGGTGGCTGATTCCCCCGCCGCCGAACTTCCCGATCAGCCCGTGGACTATCTGCTGCATACCACTGAAGCGGGCCGCGCGGCCCTGGATGAGTTCGAGCCCGCCAAGCGTTTCAGCGAGCTTCTGGCCGCCGAGC
This sequence comes from uncultured Adlercreutzia sp., assembly GCA_902478715.1. GTDB lineage: Bacteria > Actinomycetota > Coriobacteriia > Coriobacteriales > Eggerthellaceae > Adlercreutzia. The sequence continues at coordinate 23,136 of CABSMC010000010.1, read as the reverse complement.
CCGACGGCTACGGCGATGCCTACGGGCGCGTGCTCGCCCTCTGCGAGACGGGGGCCTCCAAGGCCGCCATAGAGGAGGCCCTGGCGGGACATCCGGCCCTGAGCTTCCCCAAGCAGATCTATCCCGGCTATTTCATCTCCAAGCTGGAGACCGTAGACGGTATCTCATGGGACGGTGCCTGGCGCACGACGGAAGCGGGCCAGCGCATGCGCGCACTGCTGGCCTAGCGCCGCCACGCCACCTGTTCCAGGGACATGCAAGCCAATCAAGAGGAAAGAAGGAGAAGGCTTATGAGTCGAGCCACTATGACGCGTCGCGGATTCCTGAAATCCACGGCGGCCATGGGAGCGGTGACGGCACTGGGCATCAGTGCGGCCGACAGCCTCACGGCAGTTGATCCGGCCCATGCCGACGAGGCGTCGGACGTGAAGATCATCAAGACGTCCTGCCGCGCGTGCATCGCCAACTGCGCGGTGCTGGCCCATGTGCGGGACGGCCGCGTCGTGAAGATCGAGGGGAATCCGGAAAGCCCCATGTCCCAGGGCGGCGTGTGTGCCAAGGGCCTCGCCGGCATCCAGGCGCTCTATCACCCGAACCGCAACAAGTACCCCATGCGCCGCGTGGGCGAGCGCGGAAGCAACCAGTGGGAGCGCATCTCGTGGGAGGAGGCGCTCACCGAGGTCGCGACCAAGATCAACGAAGTGTCCGACAAGTACGGCTCAGAGGCCATCTCCGTTTCCACGGGTGGCGGCGGAAACCCGCACTTCTCGAACGTGAAGCGCTTCGGCGAGGCCATCAACACCCCCAACGTGTGGGAGCCGGGCTGCTCGCAGTGCTACCTGCCCCGCATGGGCGCCTCGCTTCTGGCCTACGGCGCCGGCAAGCCCAACAACCTGTCGTTCTCCGACTCCAACGGCTGGGACTACTACTACACCGACAGCCCGGTGACCTCGCTCGTGCTCTGGGGCACCGACCCGTCCAACTCCTCGGTGGCCACCGGCGGCCGCGCCCTGGCCGAGCTGCGCAATCGCCCGGAGGGCCTGCGCACCGTGGTCATCGACCCCCGCTACACCCTGGACGCCGCCAAGGCCGAGGTGTGGCTGCCCATCCGCCCCGGCACCGATGCGGCCCTGCTGCTCACCTGGACCCGCTGGATCCTCGAGAACGAGAAGTACGATGCGGAATTCTGCCGCACCTGGACGAACATGCCCTACCTCATCAACCCCGAGACGCGCCTCACGCTGAAGGCGACCGAGGCGGGCCTGCCCGGCACCGATGCCGACTACGTGGTATGGGATCCCGAGAAGAACGCCCCGGTGGTCGTGGAGTTCCCCATGAACGAGGGACTCTCCCCGGCGCTGTTCGGCACCTACGAGGTCAACGGCATGCAGTGCGCCACGGGCGGCCAGCTCCTGAAGGAGTCCTGCGAGGAGTGGACGCTTGAGAAGGGCGCTGAGATCTGCTGGCTCGATCCCGAGCAGATCGAGCGCGCCCTTGAGATCTACACCGACCCGAATGGCCAGTCCGGCATCATGCAGGGCGTGTGCATCGACCAGTACGTGCAGTCCCAGCAGTGCGCCCTGGGTGCCCTGAACCTCGAGTTCCTCATGGGCAATGTGGAGAAGCCCGGCACCATGCTGCAGAAGTTCGCGCCGGCCCCCTGCAAGGACCAGCTGGGCAACACGCCCCGCCTGCTCTCCAAGGAGAAGGTCATGAAGCGCTGCGGCACCATCGAGCACAAGGGCATCTTGTGCTGGGACATGGCGCACATCCCCTCGGTGTTCAAGGCCATGAAGGACGGCGACCCCTACCAGATCCACATGTGGATCGAGCGCTCCGGCAACAAGCACGTGGTGCTCGGCAACTCCTCCTGCCTCGATGAGATCGTGCCGAACCTCGACTACATCGTGCAGTGCTTCATGTACCCGACGGCGTTCTCGGTGCTCTGCGCCGACCTGCTTCTGCCCACCACCGAGTGGCTGGAGACGAACCTCACCATTCCGCAGCTGAACACCATCGTCATGCGCCAGGCGGTCACGCACTTGTTCGAGACCGTGGAAGAGGGCATCATCTGGACCCAGATCGTGCAGAAGTGCGCGGAGCTCGGCAACACCCACTGCCCCAAGGCCTTCGACGAGGTGGCCTGCATGACCACGCCGTTCTACAAGAACGAGTACGAAAAGCAGCTGCAGCATCTGAACAAGCTGGATATGACCTGGGACGAGGCCTGCGAGAAGGGCGTCATCGAGTGGGCCACGCCCGAGGAGTACCGCACCTACCAGACCTACCTCGCCGACGACGAGGAGAATCCCGGCAAGCCCAAGGGCTTCGGCACGCCGTCGAAGAAGCTGGAAGTGTACTGCGAGTCCAACATCATCTTGGGCCGCACCGGTGCCCCGTGGTCCCAGTGCGCCGAGGAGGCGCCGCTCGTGCTGCCGCCGGCCAGCGCCGACTACGAGCCTCTGTGCTACTACGTGGAGCCGGCCGAGTCGCCCCTGACCGACACCGAGTACCCGCTCGTGCTCACCGAGGGCCGACTGCCCATGTACCACCACGGCACCCTGCGCAACATTCCCTATCTGCGCGAGATCTACCCGGTGCCGGAGATGTGGATCCACCCCGAGGACGCCGAGAAGTACGGCATCGCCGACGGCCAGTGGGTGAACATCGAGAGCCGCCGCGGCAAGACCCACGGCAAGGCCCGCGTCACCACCGCCATCGCCAAGGGCGTCGTGTACCAGGAGCGCTTCTGGGCTCCCGAGCTGCTGGATTCCGACGACCCGGCCCAGGCCTACAAGGTGATGAACATCAACGTGCTCACCAAGAACGACCCGCCCTACAACCCCGAGTACGGCACCTACACCCTGCGCGGCTTCCAGGTGAAGGTAAGTCCGAGCGACGACGAGATCCTGAAGAGCGTGTGGATCGAACCCGAGCAGTTCCAGCCCTGGATGCCCGCTCCCAGCGACAAGACCGAGGATGTGTTTGACTATGGCGCGTAATTGCATTGTTGTGAACCTGGACCGCTGCACCGGATGCTTCGGGTGCGAGGTGGCATGCAAGATGGAGAATGGCGTCGCCTTGGGCGAGCGCTGGTCGAAGGTGTTCACCGTGGGCCCGGTGGGGGAGTATCCCGACATGACCCGCTACGCGCTGCCGACCATGTGCCAGCAGTGCGAGAACGCCCCGTGCGTGTCGGTGTGCCCCACGGGCGCCAGCTACCGCGACGGGAACAACGTCGTGTTGGTGGACAAGGAGAAGTGCATCGGCTGCAAGTACTGCATGATGGCCTGCCCCTACGGCGTGCGCTCGTGGAACGCGGCTGAGAAGTGCGCCGAGAAGTGCACGCTGTGCGGGCATCTCACCTCCCAGGACAAGCTGCCTGCCTGCGTGAAGAGCTGCGCGGCCGGCGCCCGCTTCTATGGCGATTTGGACGACCCTGACTCCGACGCCTCCAAGGAGCTGGCCAAGTATTCCGAAGGCGACATCCACACCCTGCAGGACGTGGGCAACCACCCTGCGACCCGTTACATCATGACGAGCATGATCGGCCAATGGCAGGATCGCATCGCGCCGGCCGATCGTCCGCATACGGCTGCCTACCCGGTGGCCGAGTAAGGAGCACCCATGGAAATTCAATGGTCCCTCGTTCTGTTCACCGCCCTGTCGGGGGCGGGGGCGTGGCTTGTCGCCTGCGCCGGCCTCGACGCCTTTAAGGGCCTGGCCAAGAAAACGGTTGTGCCGGCGGTCGTCACGGGCATCGTCCTCATCATCGTGGGCGGCATCGCCTCGGCGACCCATCTGTCCCACGTCGATCGCATCATGGCCGTGCTGGCGCACCCGGCTCCGGGCATTTTCCTGGAGGCCGTGCTCCTCGGCATCGACGTCGTGGTTGCCGTCGCGTTCCTCGTGCTGTATCGGCGCGGCGCCTCCGAAGGGGTGCTCAAGGGCCTCGGTGTCGTCGCCGTGGCCATGGCCGCCGTCTTCAGTTATGCGTGCGGTTCCTCCTACATGATGTCCTCGCAGCTGGCCTGGAACACTGTTGCGCTGCCCTTGGGCTACCTGGGCACGGCGCTCGCTGCGGGCACGGCCCTGTGGTACCTCCTGTGCGCCGCCCGTAGGGAAGAGGGCGCTGCCCTGTCCTTCGCGGCCACCGAGACGCTCGTCGGCGCGGCCGCGGCGTTGGTGACCTCCCTGGCCTACGGCCTTCTGGCCGGCATCGTGGGCGGGGACTCCGCGATCTTGTTCTGGGTCGGCGTCGTTGTCTGCGGCGGCGTTGTGCCCGCGGCCTGCGGCGTGGCCGGCATGAAGAAGACCGAGGGCGCGCTGTCTTTGGCCATCGCGGCCGTCGTCGGCGCGTTCATCGGGGCGGTCGCCTACCGCGTGCTCATGTGGACCGCGTCCATCGCGCTGATGTCGCTGTTCGGTGTGAGCATCTAGCCTCACTGTTCCCGCCGCCCGGTCTTCCCCTCCCGGCCGGGCGGCCCTTCCCAAGGAGTTGCCCTATGGACCAGACCAACCGCATCGCCCTCGACGGGGCTGCCATCCAGGAAATGCGCGAGGCCAATGAGACGCGCGCCGCCTTCTGCCGATTCCTTGCCAGCTTGTACCTGTACGAGCTCACCGACGAGCAGATCGAGGCATTCGCCCATATCGAGATTGCCGGCGATGGCACGGCCATCGACGAGGGGCTGCGCGCCATCAAGGAGTATCTTCGCCATCGCCACGGCGGCACCCGCCAGGAGCTGGCCGTCGACTACGCGCGCGTGTTCCTCGGCGCCGGCAGCTACGACCGCATTCTGGCGCCGCCCTACGAGTCGGTGTTCACGAGCGAGGAGCGCATCCTCATGCAGGATGCCCGCGACGGCGCGGTGACCTACTACCGGCGGGGCGGCCTCGATCTGCCTGCCGACAACACGACCCCCGAAGACCATCTCGGCTTCGAGCTGCAGTTCGCCGCAGTCCTCGCGGACCGCGCGAACGAGGCCCTTGACGGGGATGACGCGGTGTCGCTGGCGGACGCGGTGTCGCTGGCCCGCAGCTTCTTCGTGCACCATCAGCAGAACTGGCTGCCGGCTCTGTGCGAGGCCGTGGACGAGTTCGCCGAGACCGATTTCTACCGCGGCGTCGCCCAGATGACGCGCGGGTACGTGGAGTCGGAGGCGGCCTTCTTCGACGAGGTCGCCGCGGCGCTCTCCCTCGGTGCCGCAGTGGATGAGATTCGCCCGGCCTGGGATGGCGCCTGCGAGGGCACTCCATCCGCCGCGGAAGGCGCGGTGGCGTCATGACCGCCATGACGCGCCGCAGCTTCGTCGGCCTGGCAGCGGTCTGCGCCGTGGGCGCGGGCGTGGGCGGGGCCGGCGTGGCCTTTGCGGGGGAGGGCGAGCTGTTGCGTCCGCCGGGCGGCCAGGACGAGCGCGCCCTTGCGGCCGCCTGCCTCAAGTGCGATCGCTGCCGCAGCGCTTGCCCCACGGGAGCAGTGGCCGTGGCCTCGGTGGGCGACGGCTTTCTGCGGGCGCGCACGCCGGTGCTCGACTTCCACAAGGGCTACTGCGATTTTTGCGGCAAGTGCATCGAGGTGTGCCCCACCGGCGCGCTGAGATCCTTCGACGAGACGGCCGAGAAGCTGGGCGTGGCGGTGGTGCAGAAGGACCGCTGCCTGTCCTATTTCCAGGGCTGCACGGTCTGCGAGGACTCCTGCGCCTTCGACGCGCTGGCCTTCGTCGACGGCCATCCGGTGGTGGACGGCGACGCGTGCAACGGCTGCGGCCAGTGCGAGTTCGAGTGCACGGCGCTCGTGTACGGGACCTTTGCCGGCGGTACGCGGCGGGGCATCGTGGTGGTGCCTCCCGAGGCAGCCGGCCAGCTCGGGCGCACGGTGGTAGAAGACGGCAGCGAGATGGGGGTGTAGGCCCATGAAGTTGAAGACGAAGCGCACTATAGCCGCCGTCGGCCTTTTGGGCCTGGTCGGCGTGGGACTCGCCGTGCATACGGGCACGGGAACGCCGTCGGCCTGGGGCATTGGCGACATCGCCGCCATCTGCCCGTTGGGGGCCGTTGAGGCTGCCATCGCCTCGCGCACCATCGTGCCGCCGCTGCTGATCGGCCTGGTCATCGTTGCGGTTCTCGTGGCCCTGGCGGGTCGTGCCTTCTGCGCTTGGGGCTGTCCCGTGCCCTTGCTGCGCCGGGTCTTCGGCATCAAGGAGCGGAAGGCCGACAAGCCGACGCCGGCCGAGCGCGACGGGGCCAACGACTCGCGCAACTGGGTGCTCGGGGCCACGGTGCTCACCACGGCCGCCTTCGGGTTCCCGGTGTTCTGCCTCATCTGCCCCGTGGGCCTTTCCGTGGCCACCTTCATCGCCCTTTGGCGCCTGCTCCAGTTCAGCGAGGCGACGCTGTCGCTCGTGGTGTTCCCCGTCATCCTCGTGGCGGAGATCGTGCTCTTGCGAAAATGGTGCCACCGCTTCTGCCCCCTGGGCGCCCTGCTGGGCCTCATGGCGCGGTTGAACCGCACGTTCCGTCCGACGGTGGCCGCCGAGTCCTGCCTGCATTGCTCGGGCGCCAGCTGCTCGCGGTGCGCCGACGTGTGCCCCGAGGGGATTGACCTGCATCATCCCGAAGCGTCGGTTTCCCTGGCGGAGTGCACCAAGTGCGGCGAGTGCAGGGACGCCTGCCCGGCCCATGCCATCAGCTTCCCGCTCTTGGCACGCACGGAGAAAGCCGGGCTGCCCGTCGCCTCGGCGGCGCAAGAGGCCGATGAGGATGCCGTGGGCGCTGAGGGCTAGGAGAGGGGCGGAGGGAGCCGATTCAGCCGCCGTGAGAATTCGAACAGGGGGAATGTTGTGCCAATAGCCGAGGGTATACAATATGAGCCGTGGAACGAATGGGACGGCGACGCCCGTTCTTCAGTTGACAGTGCGGCCTTGGGGACGGCGGGCCGCCGATTATGGGGGAAGCGCATGCTCAAGCGGTTCGGTGATAATCAGGAGGCGTTCGCGTCCAACAGCGAGTTGGCGCCGACCCGCCTCGGCATGACCATAGAGGAGCAGTGGCCCGCCCTTAAGCTGGTGGGCTTCGGCTTTTACTACGCGTGGATCTGGGTGTCGTACAACAGCAACGTGCTCGTGTTCCCCTCCGCCGCCTCCGACTTGCCCCCTGACACCATTTCCCTCACCTATCTGGTCTCGACGCTTGCCCTGGGCGTCGCCCTCGTCCTGCTATCGCTCGTGCGTCCTCTCACGCGGCGGCTCGTGGGCAGCAACCTGCTCCTCATTGCGGTGGCGGTGGTGGTGGGCGCGGCCACGGTGGGCACCTACGCATCGTCCAGCCTGGGCGCCGATGCGAACCTCTACCTTATCGTGAGCGCTGCACTGACCGGCGCGGGCACGTCGGTCATCGTGCTGAGGTTCGGCGTCGTCTACTCGAAGGCGCCGGCGCGCGAGGCTGCCATGTACACGGCGGCGTCCTTCGTGTTCGCCGCCATGATCTACTTCATGGCCGTAGGGCTGCCTGATCCGGTGGGCATGGTGTTCACGGCCCTTCTTCCCGTTCTGGCCGTGGTCTCCACGCTGACTAATCCCGAATGGTCGGATGAGGGCGAGGGCGGACGCCCCGAGGGCCCGGTTCCCCTGCGAAGGTTCTTCGTGAGGCTGCTCGTGGCCGTGGCGGTCTTCTCCGTCGTGGTGGGCGTCTCGCGCGGGTTTTCCGTGCCCCATTCCTCCATCAGCTCGCTGAACGCCGACGGCGCGCTCATCATCTTCAGCACCGCGGTAGTGGCCGGGGTGCTGTTCGTGGTGGTGGGACTGCTGCGCCGCCAGTTCGATGTGAGCCGCCTGTACTATCCCATCATCATTGCCGTGGCAGCCGGCATTCTCGTGACGCCCCTCTTGGGCGGAACGGGTTTCGGCAGCCAGTTCATTACGGTGGCCTACAACTGCTTCGTGCTGGTGATCTGGTGTCTGCTGGCCTATGTGGCCTACTCGTCGCGGCTTTCCCCGATATTGGTGTTCGGCTTGGGCCGCGGGGCCTCGGCTTTGGGGACGACCTTCGGTTGGCTGGCGGGTTTGGAAATCGTGCGCAGCCAGGGCGACGGCAGCTTGTCCTTGGAGGTTATCTCGGTGGCCATGGTCTTCGCGCTTTTGGTAGCCTCCATGCTGGTGCTGAACGACCGCCTGATCGGCGACGCGCTGCGTCCGGAAGAGCGACTCCGCGGCGATGCCGCGGAGATACCGGCGCAAGGTGCGGGGTCGGCAGGGGAGACGGCGCTCGCCGACCGGCGAGGCGCCGAGGACCGCGGGAGCGCGGTAGCGGATGGCGAGGGCGCCTGGGATGGCGGAGTCGGTCGCGGAGGGGCCGGCGAGATGGGCGAAGTCGGCGAGATGGGCGGGGCTGGTGCCTCCCTTGCCGACGGCAGCCCGGGAGATGCCGCGATGGGGGAGCGGCGCCCCGGCCCTTACCGCATGCGCTGCGATGCGGTGGCCGAGCGCTACGGGCTCTCGCCCCGGGAGCGCGACGTGTTCGATCTTCTCGTGCGCGGCCGCTCCATCGACTACATCGCCCAGAACCTCACCATCTCCTTCAACACGGCGAAGTCCCATATTCGCCACATCTACGTGAAGACCGACGTCCACTCCCGCCAGGAGCTCATCGACCTCATCGACCGCGAGCGCTAGGCGCTGGAGCCTTGGGGGCTAGTGGTTCGATTTCTGCCCTTGACTGTCTCTCATGAGATGTATTATACGTATAACATCTTTGATGGGAGGTTGTTATGGCAGAAAGTGTTCTCGTGAGCGCGCGGGTGCCGCAGGCGAAGAAAGATGCTTCGAAAGGCGTGCTGGCCTCTCTGGGGGCGAACACGTCCGATCTTATCAACAGTGCTTTCGACTATCTTCTCGAGAGACGCGAGCTGCCGACGGCCGCTCCTTCTTCTCGGCCGAGTCAGGAGGAGTTAGATATCTTTTTGGCCGCTTCGACACTCGATGTCGATTGGAGGGGAGAGGCGGCTGATGGTGATTATCGCTCCCTCGTGAGGGATGGAAAGCGGGCACGCTATGAATCTCTTGCTTGATACCAATGTGCTCATCGACTATTTGGGCCGCAAGGAGCCGTTCTTTCCCTCTGCTCAGAAAGTAGTCATCGCTGGGTTCTTCGGCGACGCTCAGCTTTGGGTTCCCGCGCAGTCTGCTGTTGATGCCTTTTATGTTCTGAGTCGTTACGTCGACTCAGTGCGGCTGCAGGCGGCTATTCTGAAGGCGCTCACGGTGATAACGCCTGTCGACCTTACGGGTGCCTCCCTTGAAAGGGCAGCGCGTCTTGGTTGGGATGATTTCGAGGATTGTCTGATTGCCCTTGCTGCCGAGAGGGTGGGGGCTGACTATCTCATCACTCGCGACGCCAAAGGGTTCGCGCGATCAACGGTTCCGGCAGTGTCTCCGGATGCGTGGCTCGACATCATGCGCGAAGAGCACGGCCTCGACTACGGTGAGGTTCAGCTTTAGGACGGGGGCTATAGTTGTCGAAGCTATTTTGCACACACTGTGTGCAAAATTGAGCTGGTTGGGGGCGCATCCATTGGTGTGAGTGAGTACCGTCTGGGCGATGAACTGCCTGCGGCCTACGCCAGCGTGCTCCCATCGCCCGAGGACTTGGTGGCCCGGATTTAGGAGGAACTGATAGCGATGTTGCACAGGGAGCGGAAGGTGATCTCCCCTGTTTGCTCGAAGCGCTTGTAGGAGGCGAACGCCACTATCAAAATGAGGTTTCAATTTTGATAGGATGCTCCCTTGTCTTTCCTCTCAAAATTGAAACCTCATTTTGAGAGGCTTCCCTCGTCCAAACTTAAAGAAAACTTGATAGGTATTGACTTAGGTTTCCTTCTGCGTAGAATGTGGTGTTAGCACTCAGTAAGGGAGACTGCTAACGCTTTTGTCGCCGCCGGTCAACGACTGACGTACAGACCGAACGCACCGCGAGACACCGCCGGCGCGCGACCTACACTGGGGCAGTTATGCGTCTTCCGCCTCTAGGAAAGAAGGACAAAACCTATGCGCAAGTTCAAGACAGAGAGCAAAAAGCTGCTCGACCTCATGATCAACTCCATTTACACCAATCGCGAGATCTTCCTGCGCGAGCTCATCTCCAACGCGTCGGACGCGGTGGACAAGCTGTACTTCCGCAGCCTTACCGACCCTTCCGTGGCTGTGGGCCGCGACGACTTGGCCATCACTGTGGGCTACAACAGCGACGAGCGCACGGTCACAGTGTCCGACAACGGCATCGGCATGACCAAGGACGAACTGGACAAGAACCTCGGCACCATCGCCCATTCCGATTCCTTCGAGTTCAAGGCCGCCCAGGCCGAGGCCGCTGCCGAAAGCGAGCCCGGCGAGGCGAAGGGCCTCGACGACCTCACCGATGTGGACATCATCGGCCAGTTCGGCGTCGGTTTCTACTCCGCCTTCATGGTGGGCAAGAAGGTGCGCGTCGTCTCCCGCGCCATCGGAAGCGACGAGGCCTGGGCCTGGGAGTCCGACGGCATCGACGGCTACGACATCAAGCCGGCCGAGCGCGCCGAGCATGGCACCGACGTCATCGTGTACCTGAAGGACGACACCGCCGACGAGTCCTTCGGCACCTTCGCCAGCGAGCACGGGCTCACGCAGCTCATCAAGCGCTACAGCAACTACGTGCGCTATCCTATCAAGATGGAAGTGACGAAGAGCCGCAAGGTGGAGGCCCCCGAGCCGGCCGAGGGCGACCAGCCGGCCGCGCCGCAGTGGGAGAGCTACACCGAGGTGGAGACCATCAACTCCATGATCCCCATCTGGAAGCGCAAGAAGTCCGAGGTCTCCCAGGAGGAGTACGACGAGTTCTACAAGACCGACTTCCACGACTTCGAAAACCCGGCCCGCACTATCTCCGTGCATGCGGAAGGGTCGCTCAACTACGACGCGCTCATGTTCGTGCCGAGCCGCGCGCCGTGGGACATGTACTCGAAGGACTACAAGCGCGGGCTCGCCCTGTATTCCTCCAACGTGCTCATCATGGACAAGTGCGAGGAGCTTCTGCCCGACTACTTCGGCTTCGTGCGCGGCGTGGTTGATTCCTCCGACCTCACGCTGAACATCTCCCGCGAGACGCTGCAGCACAACGGCCAGCTGCGCGCCATCGCCCGTCGTCTCGAGAAGAAGATCAAGGCCGACCTGGCGAACATGCGCGACGATGACCGTGAGGCCTACGAGGAGTTCTTCAAGCAGTTCGGCCGTACGCTGAAGTTCGGTATCTACCAGAGCTACGGCATGGCGAAGGACACGCTTGCCGACCTGCTTCTGTTCTACTCCGCCAAGGAGCAGAAGATGATCACCCTGGACGAGTATCTGGCCGCGGCTCCCGCCGGTGCCGACTCCATCTTCTACGCCGCGGGCGACTCGCTGGAGCGCCTGGCCGCCATGCCGCTCGTGACCACGGTTTTGGCCAAGGGCTACGACGTGCTGCTGTGCGACCAGGACGTCGACGAGTTCTGCATGATGGCCATGGGCACCTACGGCGAGCACGCGGTGGACGGCGACGAGGAGAACAAGCAGCCCTACTTCATCAAGAACGTGGGCTCCGAGGACCTGGGTCTCACCACCGATGAGGAGAAGAAGGAGGCCGAGGAGGCCACCGAGTCCAATGCCGAGCTGTTCGGCATTATGCAGGAGGCGCTTGACGGCAAGGTGGAGCGCGTCGTCGTTTCCACCCGCCTCACCGATGCGCCGGCCGTGGTCACGAGCGAGGGCGGCATGTCGCTGGCCATGGTGCAGGTGCTGAAGAGCCAGCCGGGCACTGACGAGTTGCCCGAGATGCACCTGGTGCTGGAAGTGAACGCCAAGCACCCGGTGTTCGCCACGCTGCAAGCGGCTCATGAGGCCGGCGACGACGAAAAGGTGCGCACCTACGCGGGCCTTCTGTTCGACCAGGCGCTGCTTGTGGAGGGCATCCTGCCCGACAACCCGCTCGCCTTCGCCCAGGCCGTGAGCGAGCTGATGAAGTAGCGAGGCCGATGCTCGGCGCTGCTGAACTGGAACAACCCGAGACTCCCTCCTCTCTCTTGGAAAGGATCGCCTTCGCGCGATCCTTTCCCGGTTTTGGAGCAAGAATTTCGAGTTGTTAGATGTCGAGGGTTCGGCTTGAGGAGTACCTTAGCGCCGCACCATCCGAACAAGGCTCCATTTTAGCGAATAACGTTGATTTTATCGGGCATTGGGCAGGTAAGGCGAAGGAAATGGGTCGAAGGCGCTTTCCGAATGTCTAACAACTCGAAATTTCGGTCTTTTGCCGGAGGGCAGATTTTTTTACGCGCCTTTCAAGCAGAAGCAAGAATCCCCACGAGGCGCTCATCAGGAGCAGGGCCGCCCCGTCAAAGGTGATGAACAGGTCGATGCTGCTGGCGAGGAGATCGTGGCCGACGGGCACGGTGGCGCGGATGAGCGACTCGCCGACTAGCCCCACGATTTGCTGAGCCAGCACGACGCCGGCCAAGGCGCGATGGCGGCATGGTTGCCAGATGACCGGCGGGTAGGTGCAGTTCCACATGAGGAAGGCGATGCCGATGCCCTGGGTGGCCACGCGCCCCGGAACGCCGGCGAGCTCGTAGGCGCCCATGTAGGCTTCAGGTGTGAGCGCGAACCCCAGGGCGCACTGAACGTTCACGACGAATGCGAAGGCGAAACAGAGGCGCACGACCCAGGTGGCCACGGTGACCCTTCGCGGCGCTTTTTGCAGACTTGCGCTGTCCTTGCCGATCTTCCTGTTTGTCGCGCTCTGGTCGGTGGGGTCGCTGTTCAGCTGCGAATCGTTTTGGGCGATGGGGGTGCTTGCTTTCCCTGTGTTGTCTTGAACGGAGGCCGCGGAATGAGGATTGAAGGATCTCATTGTGCCCTACCTCCCTAGCTGGCTCAGCTGCCGGAAGGCGTAGAAGGCCACGGCGCTGGAAGCGGCCACGTTCAGGGAATCGACGCCGTGGGCCATGGGGATGCGCACGGTGTAATCGCACCGCGCAATGGTGGCGGGGGAGAGCCCTTCGCCCTCGGTGCCGAACAGCAGCGCCAGCTTCGCGGGCGCGCCGCCGGCGGCCTCACGCTCGGTCAGGCGCGCGTTCAGCTCGTCGGGGGTCACGGATTCTTCGGAGAGCGCCATGGCGGCGCAGATGAAGCCGTGCTCGTGCAACTCGGCGATGCCCTCGTTGCTCCAGGTGCCACAGCCGGGACGATTCGGCACGTCTGCGTCGCCGATGCGGGTCCACGGCACTTGGAAGACTGTGCCCATGGAAACGCGTACGGCCCGGCGGTACAGCGGGTCGTAGCAGGCGGGGCTCGCGAGTACGGCGTCTACTCCGAGGGCGGCCGCGCTGCGGAAGATGGCCCCCACGTTCGTGTGGTTCGTGATGTCCTCCAGCACCGCTACCAGGCGCGCCTCGCGCAGCACGTCGGCAACGGGCGGAAGCGCGGGGCGTCGGAAGGCCCCCAGGGCGCCGCGCGTCAGCTCGAAGCCGGTGAGCCGCTCGAGCTCGTCATGGGGCGCCACGAACACCGGCAGCCCCTCGCCGCTGGTCTGCTCGCTCGCGCGCTTTTCCATTCGCTCGATAAGCGGCGCCATGGAGGGCAGCCACTTCTCTTCCATGAGAAGCGAGATCGGTTCCATACCGCCTTCGAAGGCCCGCTCGATCACCTTTTGCGACTCGGCGATGAACAGCGCCCGCTCCGGCTCCAGCTTGCTGCGCAGCTGAGCCTCGGTCAGCCGCGCGAACGCATCGAGCCGCGGGTCATCCAACGTGTCTACATAGATAAGGGGCATGCCGGTTCCTTCCAAAACAAAAGCGCCCGTCTATTATAGGCGGGCGCTTGCAAGATTGTCTCGGTTGAGACTTAAGCCAGGGCGGCCTTCAGGGCGGCCATCTGGTTGGAGCCGAGGCCCTGCAGACGACGCTCGGCCGGAATGCCCAGCTCCTCCATGAGCTTCTCGGTCTTCACCTTGCCGAAGCCAGGCAGGGCGTTCACGAAAGCCTTGACCTTCATGCGGCCGATGATCGGGTCGTCGATCTGGTCGAGAACCTCGGCCGGGGTGGTGAGACCCATGGCGAGCTTGTTGGTGATCTCGGAGCGCTTGGCGCGGACGACGCGGGCCTTCTCGAGGGCGGCGGCGCGCTGCTCAGGGGTCATGGTAGGTGCGGGCATATCACTTCTCTTTCTCTAGTCGGCGCCCTTCTATCAGGGCCTTCACTCGAAGAACGCTGGTACCAGAAGGCTCCGGTACCAGCGTTTCTCCGTTTTTAGCTACACGATCATAATAGAAAACCGCAGGTTGTACACCCCTTTTCCCGCTAAAGTCGCGTTTTTGCAGAAAAATGTGCGCTTTTAAGGCTCCGAAATGGGGATTTGATGACGAAATAGCTCGGATGAGGCCGGTCGAGCTTCTTGGGAAACCGCGAAAAAGGGCGGAAAGGCGTTGCTCGAAGACGTCGGAGGGGTGCACGAAAGCAGGAGCGCTATAATGCTGCGGAAAACCGCAATCGAAGGGAGCAACACTGTGACTGAGAAGCTGGTAGCCGAGGTGCAGCCGACCGAGCACCCGGCCTTCAACGAGTTTGTGGCCACCATCGAGGCGCTGCGCTCGCCGGACGGGTGCCCCTGGGACAAGGAGCAGACCCACAAGAGCATCTCCGGCAACATGGTGGAAGAGGCCTATGAGGCCGTGGACGCCATCGAGGCTGATGACGTGGCGCATATGCGCGAGGAGCTCGGCGACGTGCTGCTTCAGGTGGTTCTGCAGTCGCAAATTGCCGCGGACGCCGGTGAGTTCACCATCGACGACGTGTGCCGCGACGTGAACGCGAAGATCGTGCGCCGACATCCCCATGTGTTCGGTGACGTGGTGGCCGGCGACGCCAACGAGGTACTGGATGTATGGGATCAGATAAAGATGGCCGAGAAGGAGTCCGCCGATGCCGCGGCCGACGCGCCCCAGGGGCTGCTCGACGGCGTGCCGAAGAGCTTCCCGGCGTTGAAGCAGGCGCAGAAGATCTCGCGGAAGGCGGCCTCGGCCGGTTTCGAGTGGGAAACGGTGGACGACGTGTGGGCCAAGGTGGACGAGGAGATCGCCGAGCTTAAGGCCGCCTACGCCGCCGCGCCGAAGTCATCCAATGGCAAGGTGGATGCCGCGGCCGACCCTGCGGCTGCCGCAGCGGTGGAGCTGGAGATGGGCGACGTGCTGTTCTCGCTCGTGAACGTGGCTCGCAAGATGGGTGTCCAGGCCGAAGAGGCCTTGCGCGCCACCTGCGGCAAGTTCCGCACCCGCTGGGCCTTCATGGAAGGTGCGGCCGCCGGCCAGGGGCGCCGCGTGGAAGACCTCTCCATGGAGGAAATGGAAGAACTCTGGCAGCTTTCGAAAGTGCTGGAAGGCTAGACTAAGCCGCGGGCTCTCCCTGGGCCACAGCGGCCTTCATCTCGTCGAAAAGGACGCGGCCGTGGGTGCTTTCGACGAATTCGTTTCGGAACACGGCGATGAAGTCTGTCGAGAAATCCATATCGTCGAGGTCGAACAGGCGCAGCCCGGGGTGCCGGTCGAGCCCGAAGCGCGGCACGAGGGTGCCGGGCGCAACGCCGATGGCGCACCCGAAATCGTGGGCGAAATACTCGGCGTGGTCGCGGAAGGGCATCGTCTTGAGCGTGATACGGGCGCCGTTCGCGGCAAAGCGGTCGGCAACTCCGTCACGCTCGTAGCTCTGGTGCACATCGGGAGGCAGGAGCAGGACGGCGCCATCGAGGTCGGTGGCGCGAATGGTATCGCGTCCGAACAACGGATTATCTTCGGCCATAAACAAGTGAGTGGTCTCGGCGTTCAGCACGAATCCTGGATGCTCTTTCGTGAGAAGCCGATGTCCTGCTTCGCTGAAGCTCTTGCAGCCTACGACGACGATGTCGTTCTTCCGCTCGCCCAGCGCGTCTACGGTGGCTAAGGGGCCGTTGTCGGTGACGATGTCGATTTTGCCCTCGGGCCACTTTTCGGCGATGCGGTGCCGTGCGCGCAGAAGAGGTGCTTCGAGCCAGGGAAGGTTTGTGGCCGACACGGTAACGGTGAGCAGGTTGTCGGAGAGATCCCGGTATTCGCCGACAACTTCGTCCCATTGCCCCAGCAAGTCGGAAGCTGTGCTGAGGAACCGCCTCCCAAGCGGCGTCAGCGCGGGCTTTCCCCGACCGCGCTCGACGAGCTTGCAGCCCAGTTCGTCCTCCAGCTCCGCCAAGTGCTCGCTGAGAGTGGGGCGCGTGGTATAAAGCCGCTTGGCCGCTGCAGAAAAGTTCAATTCCTCGGCAATGACGAGGAATTCCTTCAGATAGCGTGTGTTCACGGCGCGTTCCTTCCAAACATGATGGCGAGACGTCCAGTGTCTCACTCAAACGGCATGCTGTAAAGATTACTTTACACGTGCGTTGCCAACCTGAACAGAGACGCAAAGGAAACCGACGGCGCTCGCAATTAACCTCCCTCATTCCCAGCAGGAGCGCCCCTATGATGGAGGGGCGACGAAACCTGAAGGAAAGGGGAGACATATGAACATCGATCGCAGGACGTTTTTCAAGGGGGCGCTGCTCGGAGGAACGGCTGCCGCAGCGGGACTTGCCGGCTGTGCTCCGAAAGCCGAGATGGCCGACACTGGCGGAAGCGATGCTCGCGACAAGGAACGAGAGGCCTTCGAGGCTGCCGCTGCCCCCATCGAGCCGGCTAGTGTTCCCGAGAGCTGGGACGAGGAGGCCGAGGTCATCGTGGTCGGCTCCGGTGCCGCGGGCATCAACGCCGCCATCCGACTCGGCCAGGCGGGTTACCAGGTGCTTGTGCTAGAGCGCAACATGGAGTTGAACGGCAACTCGAAGCACTCATCGGTGTTCTCGAACATGGGTGGCCACAAGGCGGCTGAAGAGCGCAAATTCGCCTATCCGGAATATCCCTACGATGTGGATCGCATCCTGGAGTACGTCATGAGCTGCCAGCAGCAGACCGGTGATCCGGAGCTTGTGCGTGCCATGCTGGTGGAAGGCCCGAAGTGCATCGACTGGATGAACGAGAAGGCCGGCGCCAAGTGGGTGCCCATGAACCCGAGCCCCGCCGGCGCGGGCATGCTGGAGTGGGAGGGCATGTCCACGCCCACCAACGGCATCAACGTGAACCTGATCCCCCTGCAGCTGCTGACCGAACAGGCGCAGAAGGACGGGGCCGAGGTGCGCGCCAACAGCAACGTGGACACGCTCGTCTTCGACGGTGAGGCCGTCGTGGGCGTGAAGGTTACCGACGAGGAGGGCGAGAAGTTCATCCACGCCACCAACTGCGTCATCCTGTGCGCCGGCGGTATGGAAGTGAACCGCGCCATGATGGCCAAGTACTCCGCCACGACTCTTCAGGGTATCGCGAATATCGCCACGCCGCCCAACGGCACCGGCGAGTGCATCCGCATGGGGCAGGGTGTAGGGGCCGATCTGGCCGGCTACGATTCCACCGGCGCCTTCGACGGCGGCGTGTGGTGGCGCGACTATGACGAGTTCGATACCGAGATGGACTGCCACATCAACAAGGATGGCAACCAGGTAGTGCGCCAGCCCTGGTTGCGCATCAACCGCGACGGCAACCGCGTCCCCTACATCGGCACGAGCGCTCGCGTCTATCCCTATGTGAACGACGCGTCGCCCTCCTCCGAGGGACTTTGCGAGACAGCTGCCATCGAGATGAGCCAGCCCGGCGGCAAGACCTACTGCATCTTCGATTCGAAGTACGAGCAGCTCATGCTGGACAACTACTTCGGCCAGGTAATTTGCCGCAAGGGGAAGATCCTCGCCGACGACGATCCCTTCTACGACCGCGTGCCCGAGTACCTGCGCGACTGGCACACTGGGTTCAACGACATGGTGGAGGCCGGCGTCATTCGCAAGTGCGACACCATCGAGGAGCTGGAAGCGGCGCTCGGCCTGCGCGAGGGCGTCCTCGTGGACAACGTGGAGAAATGGAACGCTGCCTGCGCGGCGGGCGAGGACTACGCTGCCACCTACAAATATCCGAAGGAGTGGCTGCTTGCTTTAGATGAGCCGCCCTACTATGGAGCCATCGTTGGCGGCCATGTGTTCGGCTCGAAGTGCGGTTTGAAGGTGAACCCCGACATGCAGGTCATCAGCACCGAGGGCGCGCCCATTCCGGGTCTGTACGCCGCCTGGCATACTGCCGGCGGGTCGGCGGGCGAGGGCAACCCTGCAGGCAAGCCTCTCACTGGCGTGTTCGCTGATCTAGGCTTGGCCTTCGTGGGCGGCTACATGGCCGCGGGCGGCGTCATGAAGAAGGACGGACGCGCCGACGCCTAATCACTGAAGGGAAACTGGCGGCGGGACGTTCTCCTTCCTCCCCCCGCGTTCCGTCGCCTTTCCATATGTCGAATTGGAGCGAGCCTGCTTGCGCGGGCTCGCTCCTCAGTTGGCGCGCCCAGCGGAAGGCGCAGTGCCGATCACAGAAGGCCAGCCGGAATGACGAGCGTGTTAGCGTCAAGGGCTCCGAACTTCTCCGCTGCGCATATAATGGCGCCGCGGCCGCGAGGGATCGCGCTTTTGTCGAGCACGCTGAAGGAGCGCGTCATGGAAAGGTTGGGCGATGCGGTCTTCTTGATCTCGATGGGGTGCACCTCGCCGTCGCATTCGATGACGATGTCTATCTCCTTGGCATTGCGGTCGCGGTAGTAATACAGCGGCGGCTCCACGCCCGTATTCAGGTAGCTCTTGTATATTTCCGACACGACGAAGTTCTCCATGAAGGCGCCTGCCATGGCGCCGGCTTCCATGGTCTCGGGGCTCGTCCAACGGGTCAGGTGCGCCATGAGTCCGCAGTCATGGCAGTAGAGCTTCGGGGCTTTCACGGTGCGTTTGAGCTGGTTGTTAGAGTAGGGATGCAGGTAGAAGATGATACCCGACCGCTCTAGCGCCGAAAGCCACGTCTTCGCCTTTTCCTGGCGTATGCCGACGTCCTCGGCTATGGCCGCCACGTTGAGCATCTGCGCACAGCGGGCGGCGACGGCGCGCATGAAGTCGGCGTATTGCAGCGCGTCCACATTGCCGAGCAGCCGCCGTACGTCGCGCTCGATATAGGTGCGGATATAGCTCTCGTAGAATACCGGGAGGTTCGAGTACTTCCCCGAAAGGACACCTGGCATCGAGCCGGTGACCATAGCGGAGAACAGCTCCGTCACCGAGCGCGGGCGAGTTTCAGCTTCGCGCTGCTTCCAGAAATCAATGTCGAAAGAGAAGACGTCGGGGGCGAGTCCCAGAGATTCGACCTGGGTCAGCGATGAGAGAGGGAGAACGGCCGCGCGGCCCGCAAGCGATTCGCCGGCCAGTTCCATAAGCTTGAACTGCTGCGAGCCCGTGAGCCAGAAAGAGCCGGGAGGCGCCCCGCGATCGACCATCATCTTGATTTCGCTGAAAAGCTCCGGCGCATACTGTACTTCGTCCACCATTACGGGTGGCCGATGAACTTGGAAGAACATTGCAGGATCGGTGGCTGCCAGCTGGCGATCGGTGAGATTGTCCAGGGTGACAACCTCGATGGATTCGCGACGCTTTGCGAGCACGTGTTCGAGCATCGTCGATTTGCCCACCTGGCGAGGGCCGGTAATGAGGATGATCGAGTATTCCTGAGCGACGGAGGCGACAAGCGGTTCCATGGAGCGATCGATATAGCGCATGAGTCCTCCTGTTTAGGCTAAAATACAGATTGAGCGTATTTTAGCCTAAAAGGTGCTTTATGAGAAATATGGGCCGCGCAGAAATCGAATACGGCGCAACTGCACAGTTTGTTTTCTGGCGGATGTGACGATTCGGACAGCACGCCTTCTATCGCTCGTACACCTTCTTGCCGGCGACGTAGGTGGCTTGCACCTTTGCTTGCTGCAGGTCCTCGTCGGCCAGCTCGAAGGGGTTCGGGTCCAGCACGACGAGATCGGCGAACATGCCCGGGGCCAGCTGCCCCAGCTCGTCGGCGCGCTGGGCGGCGGCGGCGCTGCCGGCGGTGTAGGCGCGCAGGGCTTCGGCCAAGGTGATGCGCTCTTCGGGCAGCCAGCCCCCGCACGGCTCGTGGGTGTCGGCGTCGCGGCGGGTGACGGCGGTGTAGACGGCGTCGATGGGGTCGATGTCGGTAACGGGGGAGTCGGTGCCGAAGGCCAGCGTGGCACCGGAATCGAGCAGGGTGCGGAAAGGCCACATGTAAGGGACGCGCTCGGGTCCCAAATCACGCTCCGGGCCGCCGGGATCCAGGGTGATGTGGCGTGGCTGCGCGCTGGCGATGACATCCGCCCGCGCGATGCGCGCGATGTCGTCGGGCTGGAAGTTCTCCAAATGCTCGATGGTGTGATGGGCGGGGGAGGCCACCGGGTGGGCTTCGAAGATATCGAGGCAGCGGTGGATGGCCTCATCTCCGATAGCGTGGATGCGCACGGGCGAGCCCTCGGCCGCCGCCGGGGCCACGAGCGCCTCCATCACCTCAGCCGCCACGGTGGGGCGCCCGCAGTCGCCCTCGAAGCGAGCGTTGGTGTAGGGGTCGTGAACCCAGGCGGTGTGCTGGCTGGAGACGCCGTCGAAGAACTGCTTGAAGCCCCGGGCGGAAAGAAGCGGGCCGGTGTGGGCGGCCTGCAAGGAGGTCAGACGGTCGCGGTCTTCCAAAAGCGTGGGGAACATGGACACGCGCACGGTGAGCTCGCCGGCCTCCTCCAAGGCGGCGAACAGATCGTCGCGCACAAAATCGAGGCCGGGCATCGCCATGAGCGAGACGTCACACACGCCCGTTATGCCGTGCTCGTTCAGATAGCCCTCGAAGGAGCGGTAGGCATCCAACAGCTCCTCTTGCGAGAATTCCGCCACGATGCGCGGCATGAGCTCCATAGCCGCCGCCTCGCGCACGATGCCCGTAAGGTGCCCATCGGCGTCTTTGTCGTAGCTGCCGCCTGCGGGTGGTTCGCTCTCTTCCGTGATGCCCAAGCGCGCAAGGGCGCAGCTGTTCAGCCACAGGGTGTGGGCATCGCCGGAGTACATGGCCACGGGGCGATCAGGGTAGGCGGCATCAAGCGATGCGCGGCTCGGCATGCCGGCCGGGTTCCACAAGTAGTCGCGCCAACCTTGGGTGAGCAGCCACGAGCCGGCCGGGCGACGTGCGGCCAAGGGCGCCAGGCGCGCTACTGCGTCGGCCTCGTTCTCGCCTACGAAGCGCTCGGCCAAGGGGGAGAGGTACAGCGCGGAGTGGAAGTAGTGGAGATGGGCGTCGTGGAAGCCCGGCATTACGAGGGCGTCTCCGTAGTCGACGACTTCGGTATCGGTGCCGCGCAGATGCTCGGGCAGGGCTTCAAGGGGGCCGGCCCACAGAACGCGATCGTCTCTGATGGCCACGGCTCCGGGCGCGGGCTCGTCGTCGACGCCCGTGAACAAGGCGGTGGTAACGAGGATTCGATCAGCGGGGCGGGGAGTTGCCATGGTGCGTCTCCTTCCGAAGGCGAGCGTGCGGGCGGCCGAGCGACCTGCAGAGGCGACTCGGTTTTTCAGGTGAAGTATACGCCTTGAAATAAAATTGTTCATCTGCACTACGAAAAATGAGGGTTTGAACTGAAAAAAGATGAGGGCAGAAGCGGCCGAATGATGCACGCCCTGCTAATTGAAAAAGTAGATTATGGAGTCAATAAGAGTGCATAAAAAGTAGCCAAATAAGAAAAACCTGACTTTTAGCTGGCAAAACACCTCGGATAAGCCGCCTTTCAGGCTCAAGTGCGATCAAGGGAGAGGCTGCGTTATCTTGTGCATTCGTGAAATTTGATGGAATCCCCAAGCGATTGGAACTTTTTTATTGCATGTGAACAAAAATGATGATACTTTAGGGCCATCGACGAATTATGACCTCGGTCGTGAGTGTTAAGGGGCCGAAAACAAAGCACCGTCGATGCGCAAGGAAGGCATCCGATGTAAAAACTTCGGGTCGCATGCTTGACCTGGGGTGAAGGAGACGTAGCAAGGGGCGTTTACTGAGGGTATAAAGCTGGTAGAGGGTTGGTAATGACAAGTTAAACCCTCATCTAATACCGCTTTACCTCTTCCCTCTGGTGCGAATTCTGAGACATTAGGTGCATCCATCGCGCCGACCGCGATGGGCTGAGGGCTGAAACGCGCCCGCAGCTTCTCAACTATGATGGCGGACTTCAAGCCGCCGGATTGGAGAGTCACATGCAAGGAGTAAACGTCAAGAGCGAAATCGGCAACCTCAAGAAGGTCATCCTTCACCGCCCCGGCGACGAGCTGCTGAACCTCACCCCGAACACGCTCGAGGAGCTCTTGTTCGATGACATCCCGTTCCTCCCGGTGGCCCAGGAGGAGCATGACGCCTTCGCGAACATCCTTCGCGGCGAGGGCGTGGAAGTGGTTTACCTGGAGGACCTCATGGCCGAGGTTCTGGACGCCAAGCCCGAGCTGCGCCAGCAGTTCCTCGATCAGTGGATCTATGAGGCCGGCATCCGCACCGACATGTACCACGACATCATCACCGACTACATCAACTCCAATTACGCGGGCACCAAGGACATGGTCATGAAGACCATGGCCGGCATCAACCTGCAGGAGCTGCCTCAGAAGGACACCCACCTTTTGGTGGACATGGTGTCCGACCGCTGCAAGCTCGTGTGCGCCCCGATGCCGAACCTGTACTTCACCCGCGACCCGTTCGCGATGATCGGCAACGGCGTGTCCATCAACCGCATGTACTCGGTGACGCGCAACCGCGAGACCATCTACGGCGACTACATCTTCAAGTATCATCCGGACTTCGCCGGCACGCCGACCTACTACGATCGCAACGACACCTTCCACATCGAGGGCGGCGACATCCTGAACATCAACGAGCACGTGCTGGCCATCGGCATCTCCCAGCGCACCGAGCCCGACGCCATCGACGCCATCGCCCACAACGTGTTCAACGATGAGACCTCGACCATCGACACGATTCTGGCCTTCAACATCCCGTCCTCCCGCGCCTTCATGCACCTGGACACGGTGTTCACCCAGATCGACTACGACAAGTTCACCATCCATCCCGGCA